>NZ_JAYAZJ010000105.1:0-2457 GCF_037273965.1 Claveliimonas sp.
CTATCTTTTTTATTGTTTTTTGAATCTCTTTTGTCTCTTTTAGCTGATACTGGCGCATACAATTCCTCCCTGAAGGTATCTTTTCTTTTAGTCCTTTTGTTACGCCTCTATTATATCTGTCTTTGACGGCAGATCCTAGTGGAAACTGCTTCCTTCTTAGACAATCATTTTCCAATTTCGCGGCTCATCAAAATCCCATCTTCCTGTGGATCACTATAGAAATTACGGCGAACTCCGTCCTGAACAAAACCATAGCTTGTATAAAATGAGATTGCCGTCTCATTGCTTTCCCTCACATCAAGAAGCAGCTTTGTAATGCCATTGTCTTCACACAAGTCTTCCAACTCCAGGAGCATTCTGGCTCCCACCCCCTGACGTCTGCATTCAGGGATTACTGCAATTCTTGCAATTTCTCCTTCTTCGAGGACAAAATACAAAATCAGATATCCTATCAGTTTTCTATCCTCATAGGCTACCAGTAAAAGGGTCTGCTCCTGCTCGAATGTTTCGCTTATCGCCCCTTCACTCCATGGATCCGGAAAGATTTCTTTCTCCAGTCTGGCGACTTCCGGAATATCAGACTCTTTCATTCGTCGTATTGTCAGCATTATTGTCCTCCTTCCTGTTTTCTTTCCTGCCGCTCACGTTCTGCCTGTGATACCCGCAGATAATCAGGCTTGTGGTCTGCTGCTGTTTCCGCCTTCCCCTCTTTGTAATATTGCATTCCGAGCAGTCCTACAGATGCAGCCCTCTGCCGGTTCATATTCGCCGGAGCATAAAAATGTGTAACCGTCAACTCCTCTTCCAGTATTTCTTTGTACACCGGCACCCCATCTCCCAGAAATGTAACAGGCCCCTCCATAGTGTTCAGCAGCTGTGCAAGTTCTTTTACTGCAATTGCCTCCTGATCTTTTATTACATGAAATCCGGTATCAAAAGAATAAATCCCTGTATAAACCTGCTTTCTTCTGGCATCCATGATCGGACATACCAAACCGGAAACTCCATATAAATTATAGGCCAATCCTTCCAGGGTCGGCACATGAACCAACGGCTTATGAAGCGCCAGGCCCAGCCCTTTTGCTGTTGCCGAACCGATCCGAAGCCCGGTAAAAGATCCCGGTCCTCCTGCTACCGCTATTGCATCTACTTCCTTCAGATCCAATTCGATCATTTTTGCCACTTCATCCAACATAGGCAGTAATGTCTGCGAATGCGTCTTTTTATAATTTACTGTATATTCTGCCACTGTCTGTTCATCTTCTACTACTGCCACAGATGCAACCAGTCCAGAACTGTCTAAAGCCAATATACGCATATTTTCTTCCTTATCTTTCTAAATATTTTCCACTGTAATTTTTCTATAATCAAATCCTTTTTCCAGATCCTTCTCTATTGTGATCTGTGTATACCGCTCCGGGAGAAGCTCCTCAATCAGATTAGCCCACTCAATCAGGCTTACACCTTCTCCGTAAATATAATCCTCAAATCCAATTTCTTCCATTTCTTCTATATCGCCAATCCGGTATACATCAAAATGGTAAAACGGCAGTCTGCCTTCTTCATAAACCTGGACAATCGTAAAAGTAGGACTGCTGACCGGTTCCAAAATCCCAAGGCCTGCTGCCACCCCTTTTGTAAAAACAGTTTTCCCCACGCCCAGGTCTCCCACAAGCGTATAAACGTCTCCCGGCGCTGCTTCCCGTCCGATTTTCTTCCCCAACTCAAATGTATCCTTTTCACATTTTGATTCTATTATCATACGTTCTGTTTTGCTCCTGTTTTACTTTCTTTTAATACGCACGGCATTTTCTGGCATTTGGGCTGTGATAATATCTATAATTTGCTGATATTTTTCCCCAAGCTGCGCAATAGGAAGGATAATTGCATTTTTCTTATCGTCATACAAAATCAGTATATGTTTTTTGGATATCGCTTTTTGAAATTTCCCCCAGGATGCTTTTCCCGTCTTCTCCGATGTTGTTGTCTTTATTCCTTCCTCGCTAAATTCATAAGTTACAGATTCTGTCATACGCCGGGAATCCTTCATAGATGCCACCCGGCTTTTTATAGAAGCAGGCATCCCGAAAAATACCAATATCGCAAACACCGCAAACACAAGCGTAAGCATTGCCTCACCATGCAAGGCAAACGCTACTGCAAGGCCCACATTCAGCGCACCTAATGCAAGCAGGAAGGCTCCCACCCTGCTTGTATAAATATGATAAATCATAAATTCTGACATACTTTCCACATCAAGAGTAACCTTCACTTCTACCGGCATACTGATCTCCTCCTCTTTATATATAGGTCTCTCTTCCCCGTGCACGCTCGCACCTGACGGTCCTCGCTCGCGGGCTTTCGCCCTCGACGGATGTGCAGCGGATTTCGACAGTCCGCCGCCGTGCACGCTCGCACCTGACGGTCCTCGCTCGCGGGCTTTCGCCCTCGACGGAT
>NZ_JAYAZJ010000106.1:0-8607 GCF_037273965.1 Claveliimonas sp.
TTCCTTATTCAAGTTATCTTATTCTATCTATTTTTTAATATTTTTTTCACAATATTTTTATATTATCTTTTTAAATTCTTTTATTTACAAGCAAAAATTTGTTATTTCTAAAATTTCTCTCTTTTTTTCTTGTCAGATTTCCTGCATTGTGTTATCTTTTTTAGTAAATTGTTAAGATTAAACACTTATTTTCAGGAGGCATACAAAGGCATGGCATATAAAAGCACCCATCTGAAACGGGAATTTATCATCAATGAAATTATTACCATTCACTATTTTGAATATATGAAAGATTTTTTCTTTTCCGGAGAATCCCATGATTTCTGGGAGCTTATGTATGTAGATAAGGGCGAACTGCGTGTGACAGCTGACGCTTCCGTCCACCTTCTTGGCACAGGAGACGTTATTTTTCATCGCCCCAACGAATTTCATGCCCTGCACTCCATAGGCGACAAGGCTCCAAACCTGGTAAATATTTCTTTTATCTGTCATTCTCCTGCCATGAAATTTTTCGAACAGAAAGTCTTTCATCTGTCAGCGGATGAACAATATTTGATTTCGGCCATTGTCCGCGAGGCAGGTGAAGCTTTCGATTCGCCTTTAAATATTCCGCAGGTGGAACAGGTGTCTGTTAATCCGAAAGGCAGATTCGGAGCGCAGCATCTTGTTCTTCTATACCTGGAAGCTTTTCTTATCACTTTGTGCCGTCATCATTTGGAAGATGTCCCCGCGCTTGCCGGAACAGAGCAAACTTTTGAAAACACAGATCCCGTCTCCCCTTTTCAGGCAGAATCCACCCATCTGGCCCTTCAGAACATTCTGGATTACATGGAACTGCATCTGTGTGAACGCCTGACAATCGCTTCTCTGTGCAACACCTTTTCCTTAAGCCCCTCCTCGCTGTACAACCTGTTTCACAGAGAATTTCATCATGGTGCAATTGACCATTTTCTGGAAATGAAAATCGACGCTGCAAAGCAGCTGATCCGCGACGGAACCATGAATTTTACAGAAATTGCACACTACCTTTCTTTTGGTTCACTCCAATATTTTTCCAAACGCTTCAAGCAGTCCACCGGCATGGTGCCCATGGAGTATGCTACGTCTGTTAAAAACTACTCCAATTCCCAAAGCCTGTCCAGCAACCTTGCCAAGCGTCACGGAACGAGAAGAAGCTATGATTGAATAATAAAAAAAGAGCCGCATGCGACTCTTTTTTTATCGTTTTACATTATTTATATTTATGGTTATAGATAAACAACAATGTCAGAAGTCCTACCAGACCTACCAGCTGTGTCGCAAGACCTGTGACACTGATCGTCTTTTGTCCTATTATCACAAGTGCAAGGCAAACAATAAAAACAATAACCATAATCAGATTTTTTACCGTATTGCTCATATCATTTCCCTCCTTAACCTTTCAGACCACCAAGCGTCATACCTTCTGTCAGCTGTTTCTGTACACAGATATACAGGATCAGTACCGGTAACATAACGATAACCAGACCGGCATACATGATACCGTAATTTGTTGCCGTTCTTTCTACTGCCATCAGGTTCTTCAGTCCCATTGCCAATGTTCCGTGTTCATCCATCAGAGTATACGCAATAATATACTCATTCCAGAACGACAGGAAATTGAACAGGATAACTGTAATAATACTTGGCTTTGCCATAGGAACCATAATCTTTACCATTGTTTTAAAATATCCGCATCCGTCAATGTAAGCGGCTTCCTCAAATCCCTTCGGAAGCGTTTTAAAATAACCGCTCAAAAGATAGATGGTAAACGGCAGCGCACTGGACGCATAGATCAGCGCCAGAATAAAGCGGTTGTCCAGGAAAAATTCCACTCCCAGCGCTTTGTTTGCATCACTTAACATCAGGAAGATCGGTACAACGATGTAGTTGATGTTAATAAAAAGCCCTGCCATAAACGCAACGTTCAAAATTCTTCTTCCCTTAAAGTCAAATCTTGACAATACATAGGACGCCGGAAGAGCAATTACAAGAAGGAGAATCAGTCCCAATGCAGTGACAATAATCGAGTTGAAGAAGAAATCTCCCATCTGCGCATCGCGGAATGCCACAATAAAGTTCTGATAGAAGAACTGCTTCGGAAGTGCCCACGGATTCACATCTGCTCCGATAAATTCCGCGTTACGCTTCACACTCGCCATAAATACCCACAAAACCGGTATGATGATCGAGATAGCCAAAGCAAGGAGGGCAACATAAATAAATATTTTATATAAGATATTTCCAGAATGTTTCTTTTTTCCCATATTCTTTCGCCCCCTTTAAAATTCCAGAACTTCCCGGTCTGTGATCTTGTTTACAATAGCTGCCAGCACAAAGGAGAAGAGGAATACTACAACTCCGATTGCCATACCATATCCATATACGCCTGCTCCATATGCCTGTTTATACATATAGTTCAGGAATACTTCCGTCTTTCCGTTCGGTCCTCCGTTGCTCATGATCTGCACGAACAGGAAGCTTAAGTTTATCGTACTGATGATATAGAATGTAAGTGTTGTCCGAATATTGCTCCAGATCAACGGCAGTGTTACCTGGAAGAACATCTGTATTTCTGTTGCGCCGTCCAGGGAAGCAGCTTCATAGAGATCCTCCGGAATCGCCGCCATACTTGCCATATACATGACCATATAATATCCGATCGCCTGCCATACAAGGGCAAAAATTACAGAATATAATACAATATTAGGATCTCCCATCCACTGATGCTTCAGAAAATCCAGGTGCACTGCTTCCAGAAATGTATTCAGCAGACCGTTGCTCGGATCATAAATAGCTCCAAAGATACCGGCAATAACTACGATACTTAAAATATTCGGTATGTAGAAAATAACACGGAAAAAGTTTTTCCCTTTGAACTTTCCTCTTGACAGCAAAGCTGCAAAAAGAATTGCCAGTACAATCGTACAAACCATTACCATAACAATGATCGTGATCGAGTTCTGCATTGCCTGCAGGAAATTTTTATCTCCCATCAGGGTTTTAAAATTATATAATCCGACAAATTCTTTTTTATTCGTAATACCGCCCATTCTGTAAAGAGACATGCGGAATACATTGACTGTCGGAACAAATATAAACAACACGACCAGAACAACTGCAGGAGCCAGACATGCAAAAACAAATCTTCTCTGTGCGTTCTTTCTGTTCATGATTCTCCTCCTTTTCTCTTAAAAACGGTGAGTCATATAACTCACCGTTTTGTCTCCACTCATTACAATAGTCTACTGATTATTCAAGCGCTGCTGCACATTTCTCCCAAGTCTCTACCAACTGTGCCTGCCATTCTTCCACAGTCATATCACCTGTGTTAATGGATTCAATTGGTTTGTAAGTAGCCTCATTCATATTCAGGCCTTCGATAGGAGCTGTTGTAGCCCATTTTCCTGTAACTGTTACGATATCATCTGCAGTTGTAGCTGCATAGCAGTCTTTTGTTGTTCCTTCCGGAAGTTTGTCTGCTGCGCCTTTAACAGGTGCTACTACTGGTGACGGAGATTCTTCTCCTGTTTCCTCATCTGTTGTTGTATTTCCTAACAGGATATCAACAACTGTGTCAGAGTACATAAATTTGATAAATTCTTTTGCAAGATCCATGTTTGGTGCGTCTGCCGGAATCCACATCTGCTCTGTGAATGTGTAAACAGCCTGTGTCTCATCGCCTTCCCACTTCGGTGCCGGCATCATGCCCCACTCAAAGTCATCCGGTGTAGAAGCAGCCATCTCACCGATTACCCAGTTTCCGTTTGGCATAAACAGAGCTTTTCCATCGATTACATTCTGCTGATTGATCTTGAATCCACCGTCAGCATTTGCATTTGCTACTGTATCTTCCTGTGTATAGTCCGGAGATACCAGTTTTCCGATTGTATCCAGAACCTTCTGTCCTTCTTCGGATGTCCATGTGTTTTCATCATACTGCAGAGCTGCATTGTAGAAGTCCATTCCTCCTGCCTGCTCCAGCATGCTGTACATTGTAGCGTCAAAGTATCCTGCCTGCGGGAATGTGAACAGAGAAATTCCGTCTGCCTTTGCCTGATCACCCAGCGCAAAGAACTCTTCCCATGTTGTCGGCAGTTCATACTGTTTGCCTTCTCCGATCAGGTTCTTATTGTACCAGAATCCTGTCGGTGTGTAGAAGATCGGTGCCAGATAAATCTTTCCGTCTGCATACGGCTGTGCATCTGTACCATCAAGAATACCATCCAGAAGTTTGCCTTTGAGTTCATCGTCAAATACGTCTGTGATATCTGCGATCGCATTCTCTTTCAGCATTGTCTCTGTGAAACCACTTTCCTGTCCCAGATTGTAATATACAACATCCGGAACATCCCCATTTCTGATCTCCTTTGTCAGATCCTGATCCAGCTGTGAAGACATTTCAAGTTCTACAGTTACGCCTTCATTTTCTTCCTCAAAAGCGGCTACAATGTCTTCCCAGATCTGGGTTCCGTTTCCGCCTTCAAAAGCAGCAACTTTCAACGTTGTTCCGTCTCCGCTGTCGCTTCCGGAGTCTGATCCGCTGTCGCTTGATCCACATGCTGTAAGAGTCCCCAGTGTCATTACAGAAACAAGGGATGCAGCGATCAGTCTGTTTACTACTTTCCTTTTCATAAAAATTCCCTCCTGTTCTTTGATAAGTTCATCATAGCTCATTCAGAAAGCTTTTTCCATAGGGATATTGCCTTTTCTTTTATATATCTTGCTATTTCATGAAAGAATTTTTGATTTTTAAAAATTTTCTTGTAATAAAACTCCAGTTTTTCTGTATATAGTATCTATTTTTTATTCATTATACACAATATTTCTCTCGACATCTTTTGATTCCTTTAGACAAAACATTACATTTATTGTTGCTTTTTCCAGCCCCGTCATTCTTCTGATTTTTTCGATTTTTTATATCTGTTGCTTTTCAATAGATGAAAATATATAATAATAAAAAAGGATCCGTCCTTACCCTTTTGCTTCGGCTTCGGCCGCTGAAACAGCGAGATCAGGAGGATTTTGATATGAGCCACAGAAATTATACGATTAAAGATACAGATCTTCAGAAATTGAACGCACGGCTTTTATCCATCTCTTTCTCCAAAGATGAAAAAGACTGGAAAAGCGTGCTTCACACTCACTATTTTACCGAACTTTTTTATGTAGTGAACGGGAAGGGGAGGTTTCTGTTCCGCGATGAAGTGCATTCCATTAAAAGCGGAGACCTTGTGATCATCCCTCCTTATGTAGAACACACCGAGCAATCTATCCGCGGATATTCTCTGGAGTACTATGTTATTGGAATTGACGGTATTACGTTTCACCCCGAAAACGATCAGACCTGCGTGCAGGTGTTCTGTAATTTTCAGGAAAAAACTCTGATCACCGACCTGTTTGTACAGATTTTGCATGAAGTAAAAAACCAGCAGTTTGCCTCTGACACCATCTGCCAGAAGCTTCTGGAAATTCTGATCCTCCGTATCATCCGTTCGCAGCGCCTGGTTCCCGCACCGATCCAGTCCGTGCGAATGACGAAAGAATGTGCCCACATTAAGGAATACCTGGACAATAACTATTCCGAGCATATTACCCTGGACACTCTTACAAGTCTGACCCATATGAATAAATATTATATGGCTCATTCTTTTACCAAATACACAGGCCTTTCGCCGATCCAATACCTGAACCAGCGTCGTCTGGAAGCAGCCTGCACGCTGCTCAAAGATACCGATCATTCTATCTCAGATATTGCGTCATCGGCAGGATTTTCATCGCAGTCTTATTTTACACAGATTTTCCGCAAAAACTTCGGTATAACCCCCATTAAATACCGGCAGGAACACAATAATACTACCATATAGACCAGGAGGATATCCAAAATGAAAAAAACAAACAGACCAAATATACTTCTGATCATGACAGATCAGCTAAGGGGTGATGCCTTAGGTTATGCCGGGCATCCCGATATCAAAACCCCCTACCTGGACACTCTTGCCAGCAAGGGAGTTGTCTTTGATCATGCATACAGCGCATGTCCGAGCTGCATTGCCGCGCGCGCCGCGCTTCACACCGGAATGTCGCCCGAACATCACCGCCGGGTAGGCTATGAAGATAATATTCCCTGGACGTATCCTCACACCATGGCAGGTGAACTTTCAAAGGCCGGCTATCATACCCAGTGTACAGGAAAAATGCATGTGCATCCTTTGAGAAACTATCTCGGATTTCACAATGTAGATCTGCACGACGGCTATCTTCACGCCGCCAGATACGGCAGTGTCCCCTACAGGGAATCTCAGTTGGTAGCGGACGATTATTTTTACTGGCTGAAAGAAGAACTGGGTGTGTCTGCCGATGTAACTGACACAGGACTTGACTGCAACGGCTATGTAGCTCGTCCCTGGATTTATGAAGAAAAATATCACCCGACCAATTGGGTGACAGACCGCAGCATTGATTTTCTCAGGCGGCGGGACCCCGGAAAACCTTTTTTCCTTATGGCTTCTTATTTAAAGCCTCATCCGCCTTTTGACGCTCCTGAATATTATTTTGATCTGTACCGCAGCCGTGAGCTTCGGCCGCCTTTTGTAGGTACCTGGGAAAGCGATCGTTATCTGAAAGAGTCCGGACGGATTTTCGACTCTAAGACAGGCCCCATTGACCCCGATCTGATCCGCGAAGCACAGATTGGATACTATGCCTGCATTACCCATCTTGACCACCAGATCGGCCGGCTTATCATGGCTCTTATAGAACACGAAGTCTATGACAATACACTGATTCTCTTTACGTCCGATCACGGGGAGGAACTGTGCGACCACCACATGTTCCGCAAATCCCGGCCATATGAGGGTAGCTGCCATATTCCTCTTTTAATCTCCGGCGGCGCTCTTGCCAACATCGGAGCACAGCAGGGCAGTGTCTGCCACTCTGTTGCCGAGCTTCGGGACGTTATGCCCACCCTTCTGGACATTGCCGACGCTCCTATCCCAGAATCCGTAGATGGGATCAGCCTGAAGCCTCTTCTTACTGATCCGGTAGAAAAACTTCGGGATTCTCTCCATGGCGAACACTCTTATGGAGAGTTTTCCAATCACTGGATTGTAACAGAAACAGACAAATATATCTGGCATTCACAGACAGGACAGGAACAGTATTTCCTTCTGAAAGAGGATCCTCATGAGCTGACAGACCGCATTAATGATCCCCAGTACAGGGACCGCATTGATACTTTAAGACGCCTGTTGATTCGTAATCTTACCGGAAGGCCGGAGGGCTTTACAGACGGGCAGGAACTGATTCCGGGACGCCCATACCCTCCGTATCTTACAGATGTCAGCGACACTAATGAAGCAAAAGAAGGGGGCGGCGTTCTATGATCCAGTACCTGATTATTATTACTATCTGCCTTCTTGCATCTGTCATCGGTTCCATCTGCGGAATCGGCGGCGGAGTCATTGTCAAGCCCGTCCTTGACAGTATGGGGATTATGAGCGTGGAAACCGTAAGCTTCCTTTCCGGACTTATGGTCATGAGTATGTCCATCTATTCTATTGGAAAGGCAGTGGCCGCAAAAGATACAAGACTTGAGGCAAGAACGGGGATTCTTCTGTCCCTGGGCGCCGTAGCAGGCGGCATTACCGGAAAACAGCTTTTTTCTGTTATTCAGACTTTAAGCTCTGATCCGAACCGGATCGGAGCATGCCAGGCGGCCGTTCTTTTTCTCCTTACTTTTGGCACACTGATCTACACCATTAAAAAACACACGATCCGGACCCATCGCATGACGCATCCTGTCGTGTGCATTATCATTGGTATTATTCTGGGCCTTCTTTCCTCCTTCCTTGGAATAGGCGGAGGTCCCTTTAATCTGGTCTTCCTCTCCTTCTTCTTTTCCATGGAGACAAAGACTGCTGCCCAGAACTCTCTTTTGATCATTATGTTCTCGCAGATTTCCGGTTTCCTGCAAACTCTGCTGACCGGATCAGTTCCGGATTTTTCCTGGATCCTTTTGATCTGCATGGTCGTATTTGCTGTGATCGGAGCCGCCATTGGCCGCTCCTTCAATCGGAAGCTGGACAATGACATGGTGGACCGGCTTTTCTGCGGACTCATCATTATCATTTTGTTCATCTGTGTCTATAACTTCTTCAAATACATATAGATGCCAGATATTCCAGACGGCCGATGGCCGTCTGGAAAAATTTCTGATATGCCTCACAGTAACGGTTTCTCATTTCCTTTCCATAAGGTATCAGATCTCTTCTGCAGCCTCCCCGGCACAGAGGATACCAGCGGCAATCCGGACATCTTTCATCTCTTTTTTCAGCATCGGCAAAAAAAGGCGCTCTTTCGGCATCTCTTGCCATTTCTTCAAGCACTTTAAAATCAACGTTTGAATCTGTAATATTTCCCATCTCATATTCATCCAGCGCATAGAAATCACAGGGATAGACCGTACCGTCCGCCTCGATCACGTTCTGCATACTGCATCTTCCATACATACTGCAGGCTTCCGGCTGTGCTCCTCTTAGCATCCCCGCATAATTATCAAACTGCCGGATATATACCGGAACTCCCCTG
>NZ_JAYAZJ010000107.1:0-18317 GCF_037273965.1 Claveliimonas sp.
GTTATGATAGCAGTTGGGATTTATGCAAGAAGACATACCAGCAGTGTAGACGGAGTTGTACTGGGCGGCAGCGCTGTCGGCCCGTGGCTTACCGCTTTTGCCTATGGGACCTCTTATTTCTCTGCTGTGGTATTTGTAGGATATGCCGGGCAGTTTGGCTGGAAGTACGGTCTGGCTTCAACATGGATCGGTATTGGGAATGCAGTGATCGGCAGCCTTTTAGCCTGGGTGATCCTGGGCAGGAGGACGCGGGTTATGAGCCAGCATCTGAAATCAAGGACCATGCCGGACTTCTTCGGAAGCAGATACGAGAGCAGGTCTTTGAAAATTACTGCTTCAGCGATTGTATTTATTTTTCTTGTGCCGTATACAGCGTCTATTTATAATGGGCTGTCCAGGCTTTTTGAGATGGCGTTCCATATTCCTTATGCATGGTGCGTTGTGATCATGGCAGTTATCACGGCTGTGTATGTGATACTGGGTGGATATATGGCTACAGCGATCAATGATTTTATTCAGGGGATCATTATGCTGATCGGTATTGTTGCCGTAATAGGAGCTGTACTGAGCGGGCAGGGCGGATTTATGGAAGCGGTCGGCAAGATGGCTGAAATTCCAAGCGACGTTCCTGTCACTATGGGGCAGCCGGGAGCGTTTACCTCATTTTTTGGTCCGGATCCTCTGAATCTTCTCGGGGTGGTGATCCTTACTTCCCTGGGGACCTGGGGACTCCCACAGATGATCCATAAATTTTATGCCATCCGGGATGAAAAATCTATCCATACCGGAACAGTGATCTCTACTTTATTTGCAGTTGTGATTTCAGGGGGATGTTACTTCCTTGGAGGATTTGGAAGATTGTTTGATTCGGCAGAGATTTATGACGGAAGCGGAGCGGTGGTTTATGACAGCATTATTCCTTTTATGCTATCCAGGCTTCCGGATATATTGGTGGGAATCGTAGTAATACTGGTGCTTTCGGCGTCCATGTCCACGCTTTCCTCACTGGTCCTGACTTCAAGCTCTACCCTGACGCTGGATTTTCTGAAAGACACTGTGTTTAAAAAGATGAGTGAAAAAAAGCAGGTTGCGGTGATGCAGGTGCTGATCGTGTTCTTCATTGTACTGTCCGTTGTCATCGCTCTGGATCCGCCTGCCTTTATTGCACAGCTTATGGGAATTTCATGGGGAGCTCTGGCAGGTGCGTTTCTGGCGCCGTTCATGTACGGTCTGTACTGGAAGGGCGTGACAAGAGCGGCTGTATGGGCAAGTTTTATAGCAGGAGTGGGAATTACAGTGTCCAATATGTTTCTTCATTACATTGAGTCTTCTATCAATGCGGGGGCTATTGCCATGCTTGCCGGAATGATCATCGTTCCAGTGGTGAGTCTGGCAACGCCTAAACTGTCAAAGGATCACCTGGATGGAATTTTTGCCTGCTATGAGGAGAGAGTTACCGTCAAAAAGAAGCATTCCCTGAAGGAGGATTAAGGCAAGAGACTTTGTATATAGGTTGACATATTCAAAGATGCTGTGTTATAATTATGTCTGCGCAAAAGGTTTTAATAAAAGTGTATTGACATTTGAAAGCAACTATAATAGTATATAAAACAGTAAGAGCGAACATTCGTTCGTGTCAGCAAGGAGAGTATGTTATGGCTAATGAAGAGAAGATAAAAGCGCTGGATGCAGCGATTGCAAAATTAGAGAAGGACTTCGGAAAAGGTACGGTGATGAAACTGGGCGATCCCAAGGCGCAGGTGGCTGTAGAAACGATCCCCACCGGATCTTTGAGCCTTGATCTGGCTTTAGGAGTGGGAGGCGTTCCGAGGGGACGTGTCGTTGAAATTTACGGACCGGAATCAAGTGGAAAGACAACGGTTGCCCTCCATATGATCGCAGAAGTACAGAAAAGAGGAGGAATTGCCGGATTTATTGATGCGGAACATGCGCTGGATCCGGTTTATGCTAAAAATATAGGCGTAGATATTGACGAGCTGTATATCTCACAGCCGGACAGTGGAGATCAGGCGCTGGAGATTTCGGAGACAATGGTGCGTTCCGGAGCTATGGATATTATTGTAATTGACTCTGTTGCGGCCCTGGTGCCGAAACAGGAGATAGAAGGAGATATGGGAGACAGCCATGTAGGTCTTCAGGCAAGGCTGATGTCCCAGGCGCTTAGAAAGCTGACCCCGGTTATCAGCAAATCCAACTGCGTGGTGATCTTTATTAATCAGCTCAGGGAAAAAGTGGGAGTAATGTTCGGAAATCCGGAAACGACCACAGGCGGACGTGCTTTGAAATTTTATGCTTCTGTGAGAATGGACATTCGAAGAACGGAGACTTTGAAGCAGGGCGGCGAGATGGTAGGAAATCATGTGCGTGTCAAGATCGTGAAGAACAAGATCGCGCCTCCGTTTAAAGAGGCAGAGTTTGACATCATGTTCGGAAAAGGAATCTCAAAAGAAGGAGATATTCTGGATCTTGCAACCAATATTAACCTTGTAAATAAGAGCGGAGCCTGGTATGCATACAATGGAAATAAGATCGGCCAGGGAAGAGAGAATGCCAAGAACTATCTGACAGAGCATCCTGATGTTATGGAGGAGCTGGAAGCAAAGGTAAGAGCCCATTATCACATTGACGGCAGCGCGACAGAGGATGACGAGGCAGAGAAGAAAGAGGAAGAATAATGACAGTGACACAGATTGAAGCTGTGGCAGGAGGAAAAACAAAATACAGAGTATTTTTGGACGGACAGCCCGCCTTTGTCTTGTACAAAGGCGAGCTGTCCCGTTATCATATCCGGGAGGGAGCTGTTCTGGAAGAGACTGTGCTGGCTCAGATTGAGGAAGTAATAAGAAAGCGGGCAAGGCTTCGCGCCATGCACCTTCTGAATGCCATGGAAAGGACAGAAAGCCAGCTTCGGTCCAAGCTGGAAGAGGGGGGCTATCCAAAGGAGGCGGTCCAGGACGCACTGGACTATGTGAAGTCGTTTGGGTATGTGAATGACGAAGATTATGCAAGACGTTTCGCCGAAAACCGTAAGAAAAGCAAAAGCAGGCGGGAAATCCAGAGTCTTCTTCTACAAAAAGGACTTTCAAGGGAAGAGGTGGAAAGTGCGCTGGAGGAAGTGTACGGGCAGGAAGATGCACTGGATGCTATCCGCCGTCTTGCCAAGAAAAGGCATTATGATCCGGCGACGGCAACTTCTAAAGAAAAACAGAAATTGTGCGCATATCTGACAAGGAAAGGCTTTCGCTATGAGGATATCCGTCAAGTGATACAAGTTCCCGATTGGAATGCTTGACATCTTTGTGAAAACAGTATAAAATTTAACTGTTGTATTTGTACAATGAAAATTAAATAAGGAGGTGCTCCTGTGCCGTATGGAATATTTATTGCTGTAGCTGCAGTGCTCGTTATAGCAGCAGCAGTCATCAGTCATTTCGTCACGGTTTCCAATCTGAAGAAGAATGCAGATTCTAAAATCGGAAGTGCGGAAAGCAAGGCCCGTGAGATCATTGATGACGCAGTGAAGACGGCAGAGGCCAAGAAAAAGGAATCCCTCTTAGAGATTAAAGAAGAATCTATCAGAACGAAGAATGAGCTCGAGAAAGAGACAAAGGAACGTCGGGCGGAATTACAGCGTTATGAGAAGAGAGTCTTATCCAAAGAGGAATCTCTGGACAAAAAGGCCGAAGCGATCGAGAAGCGCGAAGCAGGATTTACAGCAAAAGAAGAGCAGCTTAAAGCCAGAGAAGCAAAGGTGGAAGAGCTGAGCAAGCAAAGAGTACAGGAACTAGAAAGAATCTCAGGACTTACCTCCGAACAGGCAAAAGAGTATTTGTTAAAAACTGTTGAAGACGATGTGAAACATGATACTGCAAAAATGATAAAGGAAATGGAAGCGCAGGCGAAGGAAGAAGCAGAGAAAAAGGCAAAGGATTATGTCGTGACTGCTATCCAGAGATGTGCTGCAGATCATGTGGCTGAGACAACAATTTCTGTTGTACAGCTCCCAAGCGATGAAATGAAAGGAAGAATCATCGGACGTGAAGGAAGAAATATCCGGACGCTGGAAACCCTGACAGGTGTAGAACTTATTATTGATGATACACCGGAAGCGGTTGTATTGTCTGGATTTGATCCGATCCGAAGAGAGGTTGCAAGAATTGCCCTTGAAAAGCTGATTGTTGACGGACGTATTCATCCCGCAAGGATTGAGGAGATGGTGGAGAAAGCACAGAAAGAAGTGGAAGCTGTTATCCGGGAAGAAGGAGAGGCGGCTGCTCTTGAAGTAGGTGTTCACGGAATCCATCCGGAGCTTATCAGACTCCTTGGAAGAATGAAATTCCGTACCAGCTATGGTCAGAATGCGCTGAAACATTCTATTGAAGTTGCGCAGCTGGCAGGTCTTCTTGCAGGCGAGATTGGATTGGATGTGCGTCTTGCAAAGAGAGCTGGACTTTTACATGATATCGGTAAATCCATCGATCATGATGTAGAAGGATCCCATATCCAGATTGGTGTAGAACTTTGCAGAAAGTACAAAGAATCAGCAACTGTGATCAATGCGGTAGAAGCTCATCATGGCGATGTGGAGCCAGAATCCCTGATTGCGTGCGTGGTTCAGGCGGCAGACACTATTTCAGCTGCAAGACCTGGCGCAAGAAGAGAAACCATCGAAACATATACAAACAGATTAAAACAATTAGAAGATATCAGCAACCAGTTTAAGGGTGTTGAGAAATCTTTTGCTATTCAGGCCGGTAGAGAGATTCGTATTATGGTAGTTCCAGAACAAGTATCTGATGCAGATATGGTATTACTGGCAAGAGATATTTCCAAGCAGATTGAGTATGAATTGGAGTATCCAGGACAGATAAAGGTAAATGTAATCCGGGAATCAAGGGTTACAGATTATGCCAAATAGATGATAAGTCTGAAATAAAAAAGAGTTCCGTGAGCGGAACTCTTTTTTAGTAGGGGAATCCACTTTATTTTATATGGACAGGAGAGAATAAAAATTATGAGTGAAGAGATCAAAAGAATAAAAAGAGAATTGGTGCATAAAGGCGCAGTGATTGATATATACGAAGATACTATGGAATTTCCGGACGGACATACGGCCAAATGGGATTATATCCATCATGACGGAGCAGCCGCTGTTATTCCGGCGCTGCCGGATGGAAGGATCCTGATGGTGAGACAATACCGCAATGCCCTGGAGAGGGAAACGATAGAAATACCGGCCGGAAAGCTGGATGATCCGAAAGAACCAGGCATTGAATGCGCATCCAGGGAATTGGAAGAAGAGACGGGATACCGGTGCGAACATCTGGAACCGCTTTTGACACTGCACACAACAGTAGCGTTCTGTAACGAGAGGATTGAGGTGTTTGCGGCCCGTAATCTGATCCCTTCCAGACAGCATCTTGATGAGGATGAATTTATTGATGTGGAAGCGTATACAATGGAAGAACTGAAGGAGAAGATTTTTTCCGGTGAGCTTCAGGACTCCAAAACAGTAGCGGCAATTCTGGCTTATGAAGTAAAATATTGTCAGGACCGGATGGAGAAGAGGAAGACAGGAAAATAAAAGAATACAGGAAAGGCATATCCTTGAATAGCCGGCATATAATGAAATATCTTGTGACATGAGAGTCAGGCATGGAGGTATGCGGGTGAAAACAAGGGATTATGGCAGAATTTTTTTCATTTTCTGTATGGCGGGGTTCCTTTTGGGAATTTTGTATACGAATATTATGTCTGGGCAATATCTTTCTTCGGGCGGAATGTTCAGTGAATATTATATGAGCCAGTATCTTCATACGGAAATTCAGGCTGAAGAGTATTTCTGGTATATCCTGCCGATAAGGATTCTGCCGCTTGTGCTTCTTGCTTTGGCCGGGAAAATAAAATTTCGGCGGTGGGCAGCGGCAGGAGTACTGGCCTGGACAGGCTTCCTGCTGGGTATTCTGTTTACGGCAGCTATCATGCAGCTTGGAATAAAGGGAATTATTGTATGTCTAGCGGCGCTTCTTCCGCAGGGAATCTTTTATGCAGCGGGATATGGGCTTGTGCTGTGGCATCTGTATCTTTATCCGCAGATACGCTGGAATTTGACAAAAACGATAGCAGTAGCGGCAGTGATTTTAGTCGGAATTATATTGGAGTGTTACACAAATCCGATTTTTATGAAAATTGTGCTAAAAACAATTTGATTTTTTTGAATTTTCTTCGTATAATCTAAGTTATACGATGGGAGATAAAAGAATATGGAGAAAATAGTTTTAGAGTATGTTGAGTATTTAAAAGCGACAAAGGGAATATCTGTCAATACGGAGATGGCGTATCGCCGCGATTTGATGAAACTTGTGCGCTATTTGACAGGACAGGATATCTATAAAGCGGATGAAGTTACTTCCACAAATTTGACTTCATATATGCTTTTTATGGAAAAACAGCAGCTGACGAATACAACGATATCAAGAAATGTCGCTTCAATAAAGGGATTCTTTCATTATCTGCTGAAAAAGAAATATATTACGGAAGATGTATCAGATTGTCTGACAAGTCCGAAGGTAGAAAGAAGGGAACCAAAGAGTGCGACAAAGGAAGATGTGGAGAAGGTTCTTTCCGTACCTTCCGGCAAGACTCCGAAGCTTCTTCGAGACAAGGCAATGATAGAACTTTTGTATTCTACCGGAATTATGGTGGAAGAACTTGTAGCTCTGAGGGTTCAGGATATCAACATGGAAATGGGATATCTGCAGTGCAGCCTTAGCGGAAATGAAAATGCATATCCGATTGATAAACAGGCATTGAAAGCTTTGCGTACTTATTTAAAAAGTGGAAGAGAGCCACTTTTGAAAGGCCGTGATTCCGACGTCCTCTTTCCAAATATCAGCGGAAAGAAAATGAGCCGGCAGGGCTTTTGGAAGATACTGAAAGGGTATGCGGCAAAAGCCGGAATCAAAGGGACTATCACTCCAAGTATGCTTCGGCATTCCTAAGACGGCAGTTTCATAACGGGAATTTTACAAATATTTGACGCATTATGGGAAAACGAAAGGACATTCCGGACGGATGTCCTTTTTTGTTGTATGACGGGAAAATTGGCTCTATCCCTCTTGCATTCGAAATCGAGGTTCGGTATAATGATTAACGTTTGCGTAAAAAATGCAGGAGGAAACAAAAATGGAAAAAGACATGACAGTAGGAAGCCCGGGAAGGGCCATTTTGAACTTTACGATACCCATTTTTATCGGAAATATATTTCAGCAGCTGTATAATATGGCGGACGCAGTGATCGTAGGGAAGTTTGTAGGGCCGCAGGCACTGGCGGCGGTGGGATCCTGCGGAACAATTATGTTTTTGATCCTGGGATTCTTACTTGGACTTACGGCAGGATTTACCGTGATCACTTCACAGTATTTCGGGGCCGGAAACAAAAAGGCTGTGCGGCAGTCTGTCGCATCAGCGGCAATTTTGTCTGCAGCCATATCCGTCATTATGACAGTGGGCAGTATGCTTGCAATGAAACAGATTCTGGCGTGGATGAATACGCCTTCAGACATTTATGGGGAAGCTTACGGATATATTATGGTAATCTGCGGGGGAATTGCGGCTCAGGTGCTCTATAACCTTTTGGCCAGCATTCTGCGTGCTCTCGGCAACAGTAAAGTGCCCTTATATTTCCTTGTACTGGCGGCATTTTTGAATGTGGTACTGGATCTTGTGTTTATTATTGTGTTCCACATGGGAGCGGCGGGAGCGGCTTTCGCGACGGTGATCTCACAGGGTGTATCGGGACTACTGTGTCTTGTATACATCGGGAAAAAGGTTCCAGAACTCCATCTGAAAAAGGAGGATTGGAAGATAAACTGGAGTATGGCTGGATGGCAGATGAAGATCGGTCTTCCTATGGCACTGCAGTATTCCATTACTGCAGTGGGAACTATCATGGTCCAGGCTGCCCTGAATACGCTGGGATCACTGGCAGTTGCAGGGTTTGCGGCAGCCAGCAAGATCGAGCAGGTAGTGACACAGGCATATGTCGCCCTGGGGACAGCGATGGCAACTTACTGCGCACAGAATACAGGGGCGGGAAGATTTGACCGGATCAGGCAAGGATTTGGAGCGTCCACTCTGATCGGATGTATCTATGCGGTCCTGACAGGAGCTGCTGTCATTTTGGGAGGGAAATATCTCACCATTCTTTTTGTATCAGAACAGGTGAATGAGATTATGCATCTTGCAGATATCTATCTGAAATGTGTGGCTGTTACTTTTATTCCTTTGGCTGTTGTCAACATTTACAGGAATGGGATACAGGGAATGGGATACGGACTGCTCCCAATGCTGGCAGGTGTGGCAGAGCTGATCGGAAGAGGAAGTGTTGCTCTTATTTCCGCTTCCCGCGGAAGCTATATAGGAACATGCATGGCCAGCCCCGCTGCCTGGATTTTGGCAGGCGGCCTTCTTCTGATTATGTATTTTGGTATTGTTTATACTAAAAACAGAGAGGGAAAGAGAAAAAAAGCTGTCAGAAAAGGGTGATCATTTATTCCATTTTCAGAGAACCTATGCTATACTTTACCTTAGGTATGCACAAATGAAGAATACCAGGTGTGCATCTCATTATGTTGGAAAATAAGGAGCATGACTTTATGAAAAGAGTATTGTTAAAGTTAAGCGGAGAAGCGCTTGCAGGAGATAAAAAGACCGGATTTGATGAGGCGACTTGCATTGGAGTTGCCCGTCAGGTGAAAACACTTGCAGATGACGGATATCAGATTGCTATTGTGACAGGAGGGGGAAATTTCTGGAGAGGAAGAACCAGTGAAACGATCGACCGTACAAAAGCAGATCAGATCGGGATGCTGGCAACAGTGATGAACTGTATTTATGTATCAGATATTTTCCGCCATGTAGGTATGAAAACGGAAGTGTTCACTCCTTTTGTGTGCGGAGCATTTACAACACTGTTTTCCAAAGATAAGGCAGTGGAAGCGCTGGAAGAAGGGAAAGTAATCTTTTTTGCAGGGGGAACCGGACATCCGTACTTTTCTACAGATACGGGAGCCGTTCTTCGGGCAATCGAGATTGAGGCGGATGCCATGCTTCTTGCAAAGGCAATCGACGGTATCTATGACAGCGATCCCAAGGTAAATCCAAATGCGGTGAAGTATGATGAGATTTCCATTCAGGAAATTATCGATAAAAAGTTGATGGCCGTGGATCTGACAGCGTCCATTATGTGTCTGGAAAATAAAATGCCCATGCTGGTGTTCGGACTGGGCGAAGAAAACAGTATTGTGAACACTATGTCAGGAACCTTTACCGGTACAAAAGTGACCGTGTAGTATAAAGAAAGATAAGGGAGGAAATTACTATGAACGAAAAACTGCAGGTATATGAAGAAAAAATGAAAAAGACACTGGCAAACCTGGACGGAGAGCTGGCCACAATACGTGCCGGCCGTGCCAACCCGAATGTGCTCAATAAGATTACGGTAGATTACTATGGAACACCGACGCCGATTCAGCAGGTTGCAAACATTTCTGTACCGGAAGCCCGTATGATACAGATCCAGCCATGGGAAAAGAGTATGCTCAAGGTGATTGAAAAAGCTATCAATATGTCAGATCTGGGCATCAATCCTACAAACGACGGAACTACAGTACGCCTGGTATTTCCGGAACTTACAGAAGAGCGCAGGAAAGAGCTGGTAAAAGATGTAAAGAAAAAGGGAGAACAGGCAAAGGTAGCGATCCGAAATATCAGAAGAGATGGAAATGATGCCTTCAAAAAACTGAAAGGAAGCGACGTCTCAGAGGATGAGATCAAAGATCTGGAAGACCAGCTGCAGAAACTGACTGATAAATATGTGGCAGAAGCAGAAAAATCAGTAGAGCATAAGTCAAAAGAAGTCATGACAGTTTAAACGAAAGGACAAAACGGGGACGGGGACATGAAAATAGTGTCCCCGTTTAAAGCGTCAGGCGTAATGCCTTTTCCCGATAAAAGAACATAGCAGGAGGAATTTGGTGATGAATATACCAAGACATGTGGCGATCATCCTGGACGGAAACGGACGATGGGCAAAATCTAAGGGAATGCCCAGAAATTACGGCCACGCACAGGGGAGTAAAACAGTAGAAAAAATCTGCGAAGAGGCCTGGAGGATGGGAATAAAGTATCTTACCGTTTATGCTTTTTCCACGGAGAACTGGAACCGCCCCAAAGATGAGGTGGATGCGCTGATGAAGCTGCTCCGTAATTATATGAAAACTTGCCTGAAAACAGCAGAAAAAAATGATATGAAGATACGTGTCATTGGAGACAAAACCAGGCTGGCACAGGACATTCAGGATCGGATCAATGAGCTGGAAGCAGCTACCGTCAATAATGGAGGGCTGAATTTTCAGATTGCTATTAATTACGGAAGCAGGGATGAAATTCTACGTGCTGTCAGAAGAATTGCCCAGGATGCGGCTTCCGGGATTCTGGATCCGAAGTCTGTTGATGAGTCCTGTTTTGAGTCCTATCTGGATACACATGATATTCCCGATCCGGATCTTTTGATCCGCACAAGCGGTGAGGAACGTCTTTCCAACTATCTGCTGTGGCAGCTGGCATATTCCGAGTTCTACTTCACAGACGTACTCTGGCCTGATTTTTCAAAGGAGGAACTTTGGAAAGCAATCGAACAGTATAATGCCAGAGACCGCCGATATGGGAAGGTGTAGGAGAGGGAGGAATAACAGATGTTTAAAACGAGACTTTTAAGTGGGATCATACTGGTGATCGTGCTGATCATTACTGTGGGATACGGAGGCAATCTGCTGTTCGGAGTCCTGGCGGTGATCAGTTTGATCGGCATGAGTGAACTTTATAAAGTAGTAAAAGTGGAAAGAGTAAGCCTGGGCATTGCGGGTTATCTGGCGGCAATGGTTTACTATGGGCTGTTGTTTACAGGAAGAATGGAAATGGTGACAGCCCTTTTGGTCCTGTTCCTTGTAGTGGTGATGGCGGTCTATGTTTTCGCATTTCCAAAGTACCGTACGGAACAGGTGATGGTTACCTATTTTGGACTGTTTTACGTAGCAGTCATGCTCTCCTATGTTTATCAGACAAGAATGCTGCCGGACGGCGGAGTGGCAGTGTGGCTGATCTTCTTAAGTTCCTGGGGATGCGATACCTGTGCTTACTGTGTAGGCATGCTTATCGGAAAGCATAAAATGGCGCCTAAGTTAAGCCCGAAAAAATCTATAGAAGGAGGAGTGGGCGGTGTACTTGGAGCGGCTCTTCTTGGAGCATTATTCTCACTGGCCATGAATCACTGGGCGCAGGCGGAAGTTTCGCCGGCATTCTATGCACTGATATGCGGAATCGGAGGCATTATTTCCCAGATCGGGGATCTTGCCGCTTCAGCTATTAAAAGAAACCATGAGATCAAGGATTATGGAAAGCTGATCCCGGGCCACGGAGGGATCCTGGATCGGTTTGACAGCGTGATCTTTACAGCTCCGGTCATCTATTATCTGACAGTGCTGCTTGGATAGGAGGCGGAAAGAAAATGAAGAAAATAGGGATTCTTGGCTCTACTGGTTCCATTGGAACTCAGACCCTGGAAGTGGTAAGGGAAAATAAGGATATTGAAGTGACTGCTCTGGCAGCCGGAAGCAATATCCGGCTTCTGGAAGAACAGATCCGTGAGTTTGCGCCCCGTATTGCCGCTGTATGGGATGAAAAGAAGGCGAAAGAGCTGAAAGAGAGAGTAAAAGACCTGCCGGTTAAGATTGTTTCCGGTATGGATGGGCTGATCCAGGTATCAGCATTTGAGGAAATGGAGATACTGGTAACAGCAATTGTCGGAATGATCGGCATACGTCCTACAATGGAAGCTATAAAGGCGGGAAAAGATATTGCTCTTGCAAATAAAGAAACTTTAGTGACAGCAGGTCATCTTATTATGCCTCTTGCAAAAGAAAACGGAGTTTCTATTCTACCGGTGGACAGTGAACACAGCGCTATTTTCCAGTCTCTTCAGGGAGGACAGCAAAAGGCTGTGAAAAAGATCCTTCTTACTGCATCAGGAGGACCTTTCAGAGGAAAGAAAAGAGAAGAACTTGCAGATATCCAGGTGGAGGATGCACTGAAACACCCAAATTGGGAGATGGGAAGGAAGATTACCATTGATTCCTCTACCATGGTAAACAAAGGCTTGGAAGTGATCGAGGCAAAGTGGCTTTTTGATGTGGATGTCAGTCAGATTCAGGTTGTGGTTCAGCCCCAGAGCGTCATTCACTCCATGGTGGAATATGAGGACGGAGCGGTGATTGCTCAGCTTGGCACTCCGGATATGAAGCTTCCTATACAGTATGCTCTTTACTATCCGGAGCGGAGGTATCTGCCGGGCGAACGGCTGGATTTCTGGAATCTGGGAAAACTGGACTTTGAAAAGCCGGATACCGATACATTTTACGGTCTTGCCCTTGCATACGAAGCAGGAAGAAGAGGCGGCAGCCTGCCTACGGTGTTTAATGCGGCAAATGAGCGGGCAGTGCAGCTTTTCCTGGAGCGGAAAATCGGTTATCTGGAAATCCCGAAGATTATAAAGGAATGTATGGAAAGACACAAAAATGTGGAACAGCCGTCTCTTGAAGAGATATTGGATACGGAAGAGGGGGTATATGAATATATCAACAGCAGGAAATAGCAGGAGGTAGAATTTGGGAATCATCATTGCAATTTTAATCTTCAGTTTTATCATATTTTTTCACGAGCTGGGACATTTTGTTCTGGCAAAGCTCAATGGCATTGAGGTACAGGAATTTGCGATCGGAATGGGGCCGGCCCTTTTTGCAAAGGAGTATCATGGAACACTCTATGCGGTCAGGATCTTTCCGATCGGAGGATACTGTGCAATGGGGGAAGATGACGAGGCAACGGATTCACCTGCCAATTTCAATAATAAATCAGTGTGGGCAAGGATTTCCGTCATTGCTGCAGGTCCTGTCTTTAACTTTATCCTGGCTTTTGTCTGTGCGATAGTGCTGATCGCTTTCGTGGGATATGACGAGCCGGTGATCGGATCTCTCGACGAAGGATATCCGGCACAAGAGGCAGATCTGCAGCCCGGAGACCGGATAGTGGAGATCAATGGAAAGAATATCCATCTTTTCCGAGAGGTGAAGACTTACAATCAGTTCCACCAGGGGGAAGAAGTGGAGATTATCTTTGAGAGGGACGGAATAGAGCGGGGAGTGATCCTGCAGCCAAAGTATAATGAAGAGATATCCTATTATCTTCTTGGAATCAACGGAGCGGGAAATACCAGGGCAACGCCTCTTAAAACATTGCAGTACAGTGCTTACGAGGTGAAATACTGGATCGACACGACTTTGTCCAGTCTGAAAATGCTTGTTACAGGGCAGATTGGAATAGACCAGCTTTCCGGGCCGGTAGGAATTGTGGATGTGGTAGATTCCACCTATAAGGAGACAAGAGATTATGGAGCGCTGACAGTGACCGTGAACATGCTGAACATTGCGATCCTGATATCAGCCAACCTGGGGGTAATGAATCTGCTTCCTCTTCCGGCACTCGATGGAGGGCGACTCGTGTTTCTCGCCATTGAGGCTGTGCGGAGGAAGAGGATTTCGCCGGAAAAAGAGGGGTATGTACACTTTGCCGGTATTGTTGTTTTGATGGTGCTGATGGTTGTTGTCCTGTTCAATGACATTCAGAGGGTATTTTTCTAGAGAATACCCTCTTTTTTTCTGCAGGAGAAATAGATTCGGAGGAATGAGAAAATGGAAGAAAATAAAAATATTTCCGCCACAATCCGTCGTGCAGAACGATTTCAGGTTATTCTGATCGGCGAGGGGATAATCGTCGGGGGGATTGGCGGACTTGTAGTGATCTTATATCGAATGATCCTTGGATGCGCCGGGGACTGGCTAAATAGGATCTTAAGCTTCATAACCGGACATCCGCTGTTGATTGCCGGCTGGTTCATGGTTTTGGTTTTAATGGCGCTGCTGACAGCAGCACTTGTCTCATATGAACCGTTGATCTCAGGAAGCGGCATCCCGCAGTTGGAAGGGGAGATTGCCGGGAAGATCGATCAGGCCTGGTGGCGGGTGCTTCCGGCAAAATTTGCAGGAGGATTTCTCTGCATTTTCGGCGGTCTGGCTCTTGGACGGGAAGGTCCGTCCATTCAGCTGGGGGCCATGGCGGGAAAAGTTGTGTCACGCCTTCTTGACCGGGGAAAGACGGAGGAAAAATTTCTGCTCACCTGCGGCGCCAGTGCAGGTTTGGCCGCTGCCTTTCATGCGCCGCTTGCCGGAGTTATGTTCTCTTTGGAGGAAGTTCATAAGAATTTCTCTGTGTCTGTGCTGATTTCTGTCATGTCGGCTTCTCTTACAGCAGATTTTCTTGCCACAACAATTCTGGGGAGAGAATCTGTATTTTCTTTTGAACTTCTGAAAGTTCTGCCTACAGAGTATTATGGAATGATCCTTGCCCTTGGCGTCCTGCTTGGCGTTCTTGGTGCGTTTTATAACTGGTTTACCCTGAAGATCCAGGCATTGTACAGCTGCATGACAAGGATGGGAAACACAGGAAAAATCCTGATCCCCTTTTTGTGTGCGGGAGTCATTGGGCTTTTTGCTCCTGAAATGCTGGGAACAGGGCATATGCTTATTGAAGAGTTGACAGCAGGAGAGATGGCCCTTGGAACCATGGTATTTTTTCTGGTGGGAAGATTTCTGTTCTCCGCCGTCAGTTTTGGCTCCGGTGCGCCGGGAGGAATCTTTTTTCCTATGCTGATCATCGGTGCGTTTATCGGAGGTATTTTTGCGGAGGCAGGTCATGTCCTTTTCGGATTGGAGGAAATTTACCTGAATAACTTTGTTCTTCTTGCCATGGCCGGCTATTTTACGGCAATTGTCCGTGCGCCTCTGACCGGTATTATACTTATTTTTGAAATGACAGGTTCTGTCAATCAGATGCTCTCCCTGGCGCTTGTGTCTATCATGGCTTATATTGTAGCGACTTTAATGCGCTCAGAGCCGATTTATGAAAGCCTTCTTAGAAATCTTCTGAAAAAGAGAGGAGAAAAAGTACTTGAGAGGAGAGGAGAAAAAGTACTGACAGAATGTACGGTTATGCTTGGCTCCTGTGCGGCAGGAAGGAGAATACGGGAAGTGGAATGGCCGGAGCGGTGCCTACTTGTGTCCGTGCGAAGGGGAGAAGAGGAAATTATCCCAAGGGGAAGCACAAAAATACAAACAGGGGACTGCCTTGCCTTTTTGACCGATGAAGCAGACAGTCCGGCGGTAATCGGAGAAATCCGGAAAATATGCAGTGAAAATCTGACAGATTTTCATGTGAATTAAAAAGGAGAACAGGGGAATGATTACTTTACTCCCCTGTTTTCCTTTTTGCATATTGACGCTATGTAAAGTCCGAGATACATAAGACACAACAAAAAGACAGTTCCCTGGCTGATAAGAAGTCCCCACAAGTATCCGCGGATTCCCGAAAGAGGAATCATGAAAAAGACGCTGGCAATCCTAAGAAGCAGTCCGGCTGTATTAAGCAGAAAAGAAATGTTGGCCTTTCCTAGTCCGTTGATGACGCTAAGAAGAGTGCTGTTTGTATAGAGGAAGGGACATATCCAGGCCAGAGTTATGATAAACTCTCCGGCCATCCGGCTGTGGAAAAGAAGTTCCCCTGCCAGCTGTCCAAAGAGGAGAAAAGCAAAGCAACAGGCAAGCCCCAGGGCAAAACAGCAGAAGAAGACTTTCCGGATCACTTCCCGAAGCTTTTTTATGCTTCCGCCAGCCTGGATTTCAGCAACTGCGGGAAGGAGCATGGTGGAGATGGAATTGGTGATGGCTGATGGAAAGAGGATGCAGGGAAGAGCCATACCGGTCAGAACCCCATAGATACTTAAGGAGTCACTGACAGAAAATCCGAAGATCTGGAGCTTTGCAGGGATGGAAACGGCTTCTGTGCTTTGGAGGATATTTAAAAGTACACGGTTGCCGGTCAGAGGAAGAGAAGTCTGAAGGATGCCCCTCATTCCATTTCTCCAGCTGCCCGGCTTTTGAGGAAGAACTGCAGAAGCAGGAAGAAGCGTCTGCCTTTTTTCTTTACGAAAAGCGTGGAGAGAAAAAAGGGAGGAAAATATTTCCCCCATTACCAGTCCGACAGCAGCAAGAGAGATGCCGGCTGACAAAGAGCGCTCCATAAAATAACGGTAAAGAAAGAAGACAGAGCACACCCTGGCAATCTGTTCAACCAGCTGTGAAATGGCTGGTATCCTTGTCTTTTTTAATCCGATATAGTACCCGCATATGCAGCTGTGGACAGCGGCAAAGGGCATGGCGTAGGAGATGATAATAAGCAAAGGGGCACACCTCGGTTCTCCTAAAAAGAAGGAAGCGATAAAATCTGCTTCCTTTTGCATAAGAAGCATCATGATACAAGAGGGGAGGAAAGATAAAAAAAGGCCACAGTATAAAAATATAACCGCCCTTTTTTTATCTCCCAGAGAAGAACTTGCAGCCACGTTCCTTGCAACGGCAGTTTCAATACCGGCACAGCACAGGGAAAAGCAGAGCGCATAAACCGGAAAGATCAGCTGATAGAGCCCCACGCTTTCCTCTCCGAAAGACTGACTTAAAAAGATACGGTAAAAAAAGCCGATAAACCGGGTAGCAAAACCGGTTAATGTAAGAATAAATGCGCCTTTGATAATGGCGTGTTTCTGATCCATAGAAAACTCCCAGGTAGCCTTGTTACAGCATATTCCGATTTTCTCCTTGACAGAACACCCGGCGGGTGATATTCTACTGATAGAAATTCCGAGTAAAATACTAGGGATTGGGAAGAAGGTGGAAAAATGAAGCTTTCAACAAAAGGAAGATACGGGCTTCGCGCTCTTATTGATCTGGCAAGATACAGCGAGGAAGAGCCTGTTTCCATAAGCAGTATTGCAGCGCGCCAGGATATTTCGGAAGGATATCTGGAACAGCTGATGGCGCTCATGAAAAGAGCCGGTCTTGTAAAGAGTATTCGGGGAGCGGCAGGAGGATATGTGCTGGCAAAGTCTGCAAAAGAGATTTCTGTAGGAGATGTGCTTCGTGCTCTGGAGGGAAAGCTGGAACCGGCTGAATGCGCTGCTTTCCATCCTGAAAAGGGGTGCAAGGCTTCTGCCAACTGTGTAACGAAATATGTCTGGCAAAAGATCAATGACAGTATCAATCAGACTGTAGATGAAATCCATCTGAATGAACTGGTGGAGGAGAGCAAAGTTCTTGGCGAGAATGAGGAGAATACAGAGAAAGCATGCAGCAGAAAATAGATAGAAAATGACTGCAGATAGGAGGAGAAAATGGAAAAACTGATTTATTTAGATAATGCAGCAACAACAAAAACAGCGCCGGAAGTAGTGGAGGCCATGCTTCCTTATTTTACGGAGAATTATGGAAATCCGTCCAGTGTATACAGTTTTGCTTCCAAAAACAAGGATGCAGTGACAAGGCAAAGAGAGATCATCGCTGAAGCGCTGGGAGCGAAGAGCAATGAGATTTACTTTACAGCCGGTGGTTCGGAATCCGACAACTGGGCCCTGAAAGCAACGGCGGAAGCATATGGAGAAAAAGGAAAACACATTATTACTACAAAAATAGAGCATCATGCGATTCTCCATACGGCAGAGTATCTGGAAAGAAAAGGATTTGAAGTGACTTATCTGGATGTGGATGAAAATGGAACCGTGCATCCGGAAGAAGTTGAGAAGGCTATCCGCCCGGATACCATCCTTATTTCTGTTATGTTTGCAAATAATGAGATCGGAACGATCGAACCTATTAAGGAAATCGGGAAGATTGCCAGTGAACACGGCATTTTATTCCATACAGACGCTGTGCAGGCTTTCGGACAGGTTCCCATCAATGTAGATGAGTGCCACATTGATATGTTAAGTGCCAGCGGCCATAAGCTGAACGGCCCGAAAGGAATCGGTTTTCTCTATATCCGGAAGGGAGTAAGAATCCGTTCTTTCATCCACGGAGGAGGACAGGAGAGAAAACGCCGCGCCGGAACAGAAAATGTACCAGGCATCATCGGACTTGGAAAAGCAGTGGAAAGAGCAGTGAACACGATGGATGTAAGAGCGCGGAAGGAAACAGAACTTCGTGATTATCTGATCGGCCGTGTTTTGGATGAAATTCCGTATACAAAGCTGAACGGGGAGAGGACAAAGCGTCTGCCTAACAATGCCAACTTCA
>NZ_JAYAZJ010000108.1:0-13086 GCF_037273965.1 Claveliimonas sp.
ATTTCAGATTGTAAACCTTTAACAACCGTTAAACTCATTTTGAAACCTCCTTATTATCCATTTGCCCGCGCATTTCTTCTTGTTTGCGCCGTTCTTTTTCTATATTGCTGACATATTTCTCATTTATTTCCGGGCCCAGCTGCTCCGGGAAGCTCATGTTCCATCCGACTTCCTGTCCTACTTTGGGTTCAGTGTCGCAGATAAACATCCGCTTCGGGGCTTTTAAGAAACCAAGCCTTCCTTTCAGGTCTACGCTGATGCTGCAATCATCAACATCAACAACGACACCCTCCATGTAAATGATCTTGTCACCATAATGCAAACGTTCGTTATTCATTGAACCGCCTCAGATTAGTCGTATTTTTCCTTACGTTTCTGGCTCATCGGCAGAGACTGCTCGTTTTCAACGAGATCTACTTTCTTGCCGTATGCAGCTTCGATCAGCTCTACGTTTGTAGATTTAACGTTCGGATTCCACTTCTTCTCTGCAGCTTTCACTTCTTCGCCAGCCATAGCTGTCTTCAGCATTGCAAGTGCACGGATTGCATCCTCTTCACAAAGAGTATTGCATCCAAGAACCTCGTTCTCAATACCGGACTCTGATTTGTTGTTGTCAACCATGTAGTTCATGTACTTGTTACCAACAACGAGAGCACCCTGTACTGCACAGTAGGACATACCTACTACCGGGATTCCTCTCATACCGATCTGCTCGATATGGCTTGCAAAGTCGATGTGGTTGTTTCCGAAACCTTCTGTTGTAACGAAAGCTCCGTCAGCATCCATCATCTCTACTGTGTGTCCAACACGTTTGGATACATAGAATTTTTCAGCATTGATCTGTGGGCTTCCTACGAATACAACGCCGCAAAGGTCAACTTCCGGATCATGAAGAGCCTCAAGAACCAATGGCTCTCTCCAGTAATGTCTGGACATCTCTTTAGATGCAGGTCCGATACATGTCAGTGCGTGGATACATCCATCAAGAACTTCCAATGGGGATACACAAACAGGTACGTTTCCTAAGTCAACGTTAGCTCTTGCTCCAAGAACACCAACCGGCTCTACCGGAAGGATGAAGTTGTCATGCATAGCTCCCTGTCCCATGATCTCTTTAACGATAACAACTTTCTTCTTTCCAGGACGGCGAACCTGTTTCAGTTCCTGTGTATCTGTAACAAGGCTGTCATCCAGTTCTTTCATGACTTCACGGATTTCCTGTGTGATGATATCAAAAGCTGTATGTGCAGCCATAGGTCCACGGCGCTCCATGTTTGTCTTTTCCTGAATTACGATGTTACCTTTGATAAAGATCTCGCCTTTATCCGGGCAGCTTGGACGATTCCACATAATGTTCTCATCCAGGTATCCTTCAGATGATCCGAATTCACCGATCTGAACTCCGCCTTCATCTGTACCTGTCAGCATCATAACAACGCCGTCCAGAACTCTTGTCACACCTGTTCCAAGGTCAGCATCGCCTTCTTTTGTAGCGATCGGCTGAACATCCATAATTGTCTCAGAATATGTGTGGTATTTGTCAGGAGTAATGATCTCCAGATGGAAATCTTTTACAAGTTCCTGATCTGCGATAACATCTGCTTCGATTCCTTCACGGATGTAAAGAGTTGTTCCTTCGATCTTTGTCTCTGGTCCTCTCTTAACCTCTGTGATTGTGTAATGTTTTCTTGTCAGGCTTCTAACAACCTTCTCTTCTTCAGCTGCTGCCGGTGCTGCGCCTGCAACTGCTGCTTCTGCGCCTGCCGGTACCGGTACAGCTGCTGCTCCGCCTGCTCCAAGAGCTCCTACCGGGATCTCAAGATCAATGTCTTTTCCTTCTCCGATATGGATTTTTAATGTTCCTCCTGCTACCGGTGCTGCTGCAACTGGTGCTGCAGGTGCAGGTGCTGCTGCTTCCTCTTCTGGTTCTTCCTCTGCTGCCGGTGCTGTCGGAGCTTTTGCTCCCTCTACCTTATCAGCAGTAAGTGGGCAAAGAGAATCGCATGTTTCTTTCAATTTTGCACCTAAAACTTCTTCGATGGTCAGGCAACCATCCAGGTTCAATAATCCTGAATCTACAAGATCGTCAAAGATTGCCGGATCTTCCAGATTAGCTGGTTCGATTGTAATGCCGCCTTCGGCTCTGCAACACAATACCGCAGGATCATGAGCATGTTCTTTAGCTGTTTCAGCTGTGATTGACATATTGTTTTCCCTCCTTGTTTTTGTTACTTCTGAATCTCTCTTTTAAATTCAGAGAATAATCCAGATTGTTCCATCCGCGCATTGCACGGACAAAGGTGTATATATACAACCGCCGGCAGAGAAAATACCTCTCAATCTTTTCATAAGCCTGTGAAAGAATCGGGGGTCTTCCACAGACCCTGCCCGCGGCAGTAATACCTGTACTTCTTAAAAATCAATCTCCTGGCTTACCTCTTTGGAAATCTTCAGGGTTCTGTAAAGAGGATGTCCGATTGTTCTCATTACATGGTCAGTCTGATGGAATACTTTCAGACCCATCTTCGGTGCTGACGCCATAACGGTGTTGGAACAGTCAGAGCAGTTACCAATAATAATATATTCACAATTATCCTTTTTAAACTGCAGGTTGTTCTTTACCTGTCCAGGACAGTTGCCAGGTCTTAAGCACTTCAGCGGTGCACCCGGTTTGTTTTCAATTGCCTGTTTACATTTGCATACAGATACAACGTTTCCGTTCATCTTGGCAGCGATCTCACGCATACGCTCTTCGCTTCCGCCGCATGCACAGACAAGGATTCCCACATTTGCACCGTGAAGATCCGGAAATTCTCCTGTTACCAGGATTCCTCCTGTTGTCTTTGTAGTAGGTGCATCCAGATCTGTAGATTTACCTGTGAATGCTCCTCCCATAATGATCTCTCCATATACACCGTCAATACCGCCGGCTTTTTCGATCATCTCTCCCACGCTGACACCGATCGGTACATCCATGAATACATGAGCTCCATTTCCGCCGTTCAGTTTTCCACGTACTGTCATATTCTTGCTGATGCAAGGTTTCCTTTCATCAATAGCCTCTGCAACCTTTGCTGCTGTTTCAAGATTTACAACAACAGATCTTGCAGCGGAAGGAAGCTGTGTTGTTGTTAAGTTTACGCCAAGGCACTCTCTTACAACTGCACGTTCCTCTCCCATCGGGTAGATGTCTGCAAGCATATGAATGGAAATATCCGGTTCGCTCTTTAAAGCTGCATCCAAAATCTTGATCGCGTTGTGGTGTTTCTTCTTAATTGCAAAGATTGCTTTATCTGCATGTGTAATCTCCATACAGTATTTTACGCCGCGGATCACTTTGTCCGTCTGCTCTTCCAGCTGCTGGATATTATGTTCCAGTCCCGGCTCACACTCTGCAGCATTTACCAGAATATAGCTGTGCTCCAGTTTAAAATCTGCCGGAAGCTCCGGATTGATCTCCGGGTCCAGTTCAGCCATCGGTGTTTCTGCCAGGTTAATGTTCAGTTTTACGCCTGTCGGGAATCCAGCTCCGCCCATTCCCACAATTCCGGCCTCTTTTACCATTTCCAGTTTTGTTCCTTCCTTGATAGGAACAAATTCATCTTTCTGCTCATCATCTGGTTTGATGATGATGCTGTCAGCTGTCACTTCTTCTACCACACCGTAAACACTGGAAAAAATGTTTGCCCCAAGTCCAGTCGGAGTAGCGATGAGAGTACCTTTTTCCACCTTGTCCCCAGCTTTTACGATTGCTTCACAAGGTGCTCCTACATGCTGACGCAATAAAATCTGTACGTTTCCCATGACATTCTTCTCCTTTTTTCTTTTTTAAGCAAAAACAGATTGGATTCCACCAATTCTATTTACTTACCTTTTCATTTCAAAAAGCAGAAACTGATAGTTTTTATCTATAAATTCTCAAATCAAAATTCTGCGATATTTTTAACAGAATATTGTTATTTTTCTGGCGGAGGCATGTGGGAATCGAACCCACCCAGGACGCTCCTAACGCCCAACACTGGTTTTGAAGACCAGGGGGCACACCAGTCACCCAACTACCCCCATATTCACTTTCGCGCCACTTAACAATAGCACAGGTTTCTCTATAATTCAAGCCTTTTTTGAACACTTTTATATTATCAAAAAAACATTGACTTTTCAAGGCTTTTACTCCATAATAGTTAATATAAACTGAACGGCATACTAGACGAGGGACTAGAATACGGTCTAATCGTTAATTTTATGTCATTTTTATGCCTTTTTCTGTATAAGACACAACGGGAACATGGGGATTTCCGGCGTGTTTTTATAAAAACTTATAGATTCTCTCTATAAGAAGAAAACATTTATATTTTAAGGAGGTATTAGATATGGAGTTAAAAGCTAACGTTAACTTCGATCGCTTCGAGGGCCAGCTTCAGGTTGTTGATGCCCACACAGAGGGAGAGTTCTGCCGTATCGTATATGGTGGTTTCCCGGAGCCGGAAGGCAACACAATGATTGAAAAGAAAAAATGGATGGAGAAAAATTATGACGATGTTCGTACTGCTCTTATGTTTGAGCCAAGAGGACATCATGATATGTTCGGAGCTTTCCTGTGCAAACCTGTAAATCCGGAAGCTTCCTTCGGCGTTATGTTCATGGATACAGGCGGATACCTGAACATGTGCGGACATTGTACAATCGGTGCTGTAACAGTAGCTATCGAGGCTGGATTCGTTGAATCTCACGAAGGCGAAAACGAAGTTGTTCTGGAAGCTCCTGCAGGACTGATCCGTACAACCGCAGTTGTAAAAGACGGAAAAGTTGAAAGTGTTACACTTACAAACGTACCGGCTTTCGTTTACAAAGAAAACCAGAAAGTTACCATCGACGGAAAAGAGATCGAATTTACAATTTCCTTCGGCGGAAGCTTCTTCGCACTGGTTGACACAACAAAACTTGATATTGGGGAAATCAATGCAAAATCCGTTCCGGCATACACAGCTCTCGGAATGAAAATGCTGGATGAAATCAACAAAACAATCCCTGTTAAGCACCCAGAGCTTGACATCGACACAGTAGACCTTGTTGAATTTTATGGTCCGACACCAAATCCGGACAAAGCAAACTTAAGAAACGTTGTTATCTTCGGTGATGCTATGGCTGACCGTTCACCATGCGGAACAGGTACAAGTGCTAAACTTGCTACTCTTCATCACTGGGGAGAGATCAAAGTCGGAGAAGAGTTCGTTTACGAAAGCTTTATGGGAAGCCTCTTCAAAGGACGCATCAAAGAAACAACAAAAGTTGGCGATTTCGATGCTGTTATCCCAATGATCACAGGAAGCGCATACCTGACAGGTGTTGCTACATACCTGATCGACCCAACAGATCCGTTGAAATACGGCTTCCAGGTTGGATAATTACTTCCGGCTTTATTGGAAAGTTAAAAAAGAGCGGTTCATCACCGCTCTTTTTTATTCATCTAAAATGTAACCAACAGTACACTCGCGGAGCAGATTTATGTATTCTGCCGTCATGTTGAAGGGAATGAAAAAAGTGGCCAAAAAAAGACAGTCAACAAAAAGCCGTATTGTAAAAGCAGCGTGGAACCTTTTTTACAAAAACGGCTATGACAATACTACTGTAGAGGAAATCATCAATGCGTCAAAAACTTCAAAAGGGACTTTCTACCACTATTTCAAAGGAAAAGAAGCCCTTTTGAATACTCTGTCCAATCTTTTTGACCAGAAATACGAAGAGCTTTCCAACGTGATAGATCCTGATTTGTCCGCATATGATAAGCTTCTCTTTCTAAACCACGAACTGTTTTACATGATCGAAACAAGTGTAGATATTCATCTCCTGGCCTATTTGTATTCTTCGCAGCTGATCACAAAGGACAAGAAATCTCTGTCCGACAAAAAACGGTTTTATTTCCGATGGGTAACCGAAATCATTCAGGAAGGTCTGGACAATAAGGAGTTTGCCCCCAATTCTACTGCCGAAGAGCTGATGAATATCTATGCCATGTATGAGCGAGCTTTGCTGTATGACTGGTCTCTTTTCAAAGGGAAATTTTCCCTGACCAAATACAGCGACCGTCTTTTGCCTCATGTACTCGACAATTTCAAAACCGGAATATAATATCAATGCGCACGGACGATCACGGTCAGTAAACAAAAGAGCTGACAGGAGGGCACTGCAAAACTGCAGCCTTCCTGTCAGCTCTTTTGTTTACACCATACATTCATGCAGTTCTTCTTCTTCTATCCCTGCCGCCTTCATGACAGAACGAATCTCTTCTCTGTCTTCAAGTGCCGCACACCATGACAGACCGCACCCGGCCGATATGGCTCTTGGAACCGGAATCAGGCGTCCGGGAGCACCGGCATCTTTACATGCTTTTTCCATTGCCATAGCATCTGCTGTTGTATGAAATGTTACAATTAGCTTTAATTCTTTTTTTCTCATCTTATTCAATCACTACTTCAAAGCATCCGTCCTTCTCTGTGGATACCGCTTTTTTCCCGTGATCCTTTGCAAACTTTTCCACATTCATTTTCTGGTGTGGTTCTGACACCAGGACTTTCACAGGTCCTGACGCATTTTTCAGCGCTTCTGCTGTCAGCATCAAAGGTTCCGGACAGGAAAGACCTCTTGCATCTACTTCCTTCATTTTTTTACCTTCCTTTTCAGAATATCATATTTTTTATACTTTTCCAACTATTTTCCAGCTTCACGTTTATTTGTAAAAGCAATCACAAAACATATTACAATACAGATAATACATGCTACTTTTCCTGCCGGTGTTACGGCACCTGCAACGATCTCGTTCGTTTCTGCATTGAGAGCGGTTCCGCTGGAAGCAAGTCCAAGATTATGGCAAAGAGCCGCTCCGAAGAAAAGACCCAGTACAGTTACGGCCGCATCTGATGATCCCTGGCCTGCAAGAATCAGCTGGCGAAGCGGGCAGCCTCCTGCAAGAACTGCTGCAAATCCTACCGCATACATTCCCAGAATATTCCAGATATGCTCTGAATGAGCCACGATTCCCGGTGTATCAAATGCAGGTACAAAATTTCCTGTAGCCACATTATAGATAAGCATAACAACAAATAAACCGATGATCACTGTCAGCAGATCAAAATTCTTCATCAGAACTACGTCTCTTATACTTCCTGCAAAACACATTCTTGATTTCTGTGCAAACGCGCCGAAGATCAGACCTCCGATCAGAGAAATAATGATAGGCGCATGCATGCTTCCCGGTCCGCTTGTGCTGGACTTCAGAAGGGTTGTGCACACTGCAAGAAGCAGGATACCAACCATGATAGCCGGCATTACAACACCGCTTGATTTCTGTGTCTCATGAGCGCGCCCAAGGCTGAATCCTTTCTTCAGGGCAAACGCTCCGGTAGAAACGCCCAGTATAAAACCGATCAGAGCCACCCAGGCATTTAAATCGCCTGCAGACATACGGATAACCATACGAAGCGGACACCCTAAAAAGATCAGGGAACCGATCATAATAACAATCCCCAACACAAAACGGATCATTGGAGAAGATCCTGCTGTAGAGCGATACTCCTTTGTTGCCACGGAAATGATAAACGCTCCTAATACAATTCCTATAATTTCAGGCCGTGCATACTGCACCACCTCTGCCTGGTGCATTCCCAATGCGCCAGCGGTATCCCGGACAAAGCAGGCAATACAGATTGCCATATTAGCCGGATTTCCAAAGTATGCCAGACATGCTGCTACAAGTCCGCACACTACACCGGCAAGCGCCAGCTTTTTCTTTGAATCTGACAAATTCATTGTGTGTTCCTCCTTTACTCTCTTCCTTCGCAAATGATCAAAAGATCATTCTTCTGCCAGTTCGCGGATAGCCTTTATAGCTGTATCCACTTCTTCATCAGTCGTAAAATGTGAGAAACTGAATCTCACTGCCCCCTGTTCTACTGTTCCCAATGCTTCATGCATAAGAGGCGCACAGTGCGCTCCGGGTCTTGTAGATATTCTATACTCTGTAAGAAGCTCATCACTGACTTCTGAAGAATCGTAATCTCCGATATTCAAAGATACAATCGCGCAGCGGTTCATATCATCAAAATCCCCGTACACCTTAACTCCGGGAACCTGAATAACCCCCTCATAGAACCGCTTCATACACTCCTGCTCACGTTTTCTGATCTGATCGATCCCTGTTCTTTGGATATATTCTACAGCTGCATGAAGGCCTGCGATGCCATGGCCGTTCATGGTTCCCGCCTCCAGCGCTGTGGGCATTTCCGCCGGGTGGCTTTTACTGTAAGTCTGCACACCGCTTCCCCCGCTTTTGAGCGGTCTTATCTGTATGCCCTCTCTCACATACATTCCTCCTGTACCCTGGGGACCAAGAAGCCCCTTATGTCCGGTAAAACAAAGAACATCAATCTGCATTTTTTCCACATCAATAGGAAAGACGCCGGCAGTCTGCGACGCATCTACCACCAGCAGAAGTCCATTCTTACGGGTAATCTTTCCAATCCTTTCAATGTCCACCAGATTTCCTGTCAGATTGGATCCATGAGTGCAGACAACTGCCTTTGTATTCGGGCGTATTGCCTTTTCTATGTCGTTGTAATCGATCACACCTTTTTTGTCCGCCGGAATAATCGTCAGCTCCACCCCTCTTTTCTCCATTTCATACAGAGGCCGCAGAACCGAATTGTGTTCCAGCATTGTTGTGATCACATGATCTCCCGGCTCAAAAAGTCCTTTGATCGCTATATTAAGGCTTTCCGTAGAATTACTTGTAAAAACCAGTCTTCTTGGATCTGTCCCGCCAAAGAAACGACAGAGCAGTTCCCTTGTATCATAAATAGTTCTGGAGGCCTCCAAAGATGCGCTGTGTGCTCCCCTTCCCGCATTTCCCATAGAATGCATGGCCTGTACAACCGCTTCAATCACTTCTTCCGGCTTTTGCATCGTTGTAGCCGCATTATCTAAATAAATCACTTGATTGCCACCAACTTTCTTTCCCCTTTTCATAATACCGTATTTATTATATCGTCTGCATTTTCTTCCGTCTAATCAAAAAAAGCAATATACACACTATCCTTATAGAATTTTTCTATAACTACTCTATTCTGGATTTGTGTGTATACTGCCTTTCTCTGCCGGCAGGAAAATGCAATCTCTTTGTTCCCTGCCTTCTGCTATTTTTTAATGTGATAAATAGACTTTACCACATTAATAAATCTTTCTGCAGATCTGGAAAGAGTCCGGTTTTTATTATACACCAGGTTGATATCTCTTCCCTCATCCGCCTGTGGAATCGGAAATGCAAGCATCTGCCCTTCTTCCACTTCATCTTTAGCTGCCAGGCTGGAAAGAATGGAAATGCCCATTCCCTGCATAACGGATTTCTTGATCGTTTCCTGATTCGCAATACTCGCAATGATATTCAGTCTTTCCGTTCGGATTCCCAGATGCCGAAGCTGCTTTTCTGCTTCTTTTCTTGTCCCGGATCCCTCCTCACGCATGATCATTTTTTCATCCTGGATCCAGAAAATCTCTTCTTCTCTTTTCTGCAATTCTCTGTATTTCGGTAAATCCGGCGTAATGATCACCAGGTGGTCCTTATAAAACGGGATGTACTGGCAGTGTTTCTTTTCCAACACAGTTCCGGTAAAACCAATATCCGCCTTTCCTGCTGCAACCTGTTCCGCCACTTGAGCGCTGTCCATTTCGGAGAGCTTAAGCTGCTCTCCCGGATACTTCTCATTAAACTTCGCAAGAATCTCCGGAAGGAGATACTGAGATGGGATGGTAGAAGCTGCGATAACAATACATTTCTTATCATTTTCGCGCTCCCGCCCAAATTCTTCCCGGATCTCATCTGTAAGATCCAGTATCTGTCTTGCATACCGATACAGTTTCTGCCCTTCTTCCGAGAGAGCTACTTCTTTTGTATTCCGCACAAAAACACGGACATCCAGCTCTTTTTCCAATGAAGAAATATGAGCGCTGACAGTAGGCTGGGTCAGAAACAGCTTTTTGGCTGCTTTGGAAAAGCTCTCCGATTCCGCTACTTCCACAAATGCCTCTAATTGTTTTAAATTCATCAGTATGCCACCCTCTCACTTTCTCCGCCTGTCTTTTTCGTAACTTTAATACTGTCCATATACTCCAGGATCGGTTTTGCGCTTTTACGGCTGGTCTGGAACATGTCACGCACCTGTGCAATGGTGATAACAGGGTCTTCTTTCAGTTTTTCCTGGATTTTTTCTTTCGCTTCTTCCATATAAGAAGAAAGGGTGTACATCTCATCCGTTACTTTTACGATCTTGCCCTCTTCCAGCAGAATATTACGGATATCATCTTCCACATCAGGATCCACGCTGCCCACAGGGATCTCGCTGTAACGCACAAAGTCAAATCCAGCCTTCTCCATGGCGCCCATAAGGGCTGCGGATACCCTATCATAAAGAGTGTCTTTTCTTACCTGATAACCGGGCGTACATAAAAATTCATCTACCCTCTCAAGAATCCCTTCTTCCGTCAGGCTTCCGATATAGAGATCGAACACATTAGGCTTGATCTTGCGGAAATAATTTGTATGTATCTCCGCCTTTTTCATGCCATAGCGGTAAGGATACGACGCCTCATACTTTTTCAGTGCATTCAGAAGTGTCTCTTCTGCTTCCTTTGCCGCTCCTGCATGCCATACATAAGTATCTTTTTTCAAAGCATATGTCCGGATAAGCCCCTGTTCTTTCAGTTCTTCAATATCCTGCTCCACTTCTTCCGGGGAGAGAGCTGTCAGGCGTGCCAGATCTGACAGGGTTATCATCGTGTCTTTATAATTCTTCACATGCATTTCAATGACGTCCGCAGTGGATCCGGATTCCTTTCTTTTGAGATCTTCGATCACCGGCTCCTGGAAGCGCCTGTGAATGGAAGGATTAGGCTCAAGAACCACTCCTCCGCCGATTGTTTCCATAGGAGAATAAAAACGTACAACAAACTTATCTCCGCGCCGAAGGGCGATTTCCTCTTCCAGCCTAAGCTGCACATAGCCGCTCTCGCCCGGTCCGATTTCTTCCTTGTCCAGAAGGACGGCACGACAAAGGATCTCACTTGTTCCGGTAAAAAGATGCAGTCTGGTATGGTTTGTCAGCACCCGCATAGAAGAATCCAGAATATTCATCTTCACATCCAGAAGGTCTGTATTTTTCATACTTCCCGGAGGCGCCAGGACACAGCCCCTTCCGATTTCTCTTTTTTTGATATTGGAAAGGTTGATGGCAACCCGCTGACCGGCATAGCATTTGTCCACATCCTGACCGTGCACCTGAATGCTTCGTATCTTGCTTGTCTTCCCGATGGGATACATTTCCAAGACATCTTCTTTTGTGATCGTTCCGGACAGAAGAGTTCCGGTGATAATTGTCCCGAAACCGGACAGGGAAAAAGCCCTGTCTATGGGAAGGCGGGGAATGGTAGCCGTATCCTTTTCCACCACCTCTTCCTCCGCTATTTTTTCAATGATATCCACCAGCTCTTTTAAACCTGCTCCCGTAGCGGCTGAAACCCGGACAATCGGCGCTTTTTCCAAAAAGCTTCCTGCCAGTTCTTCCCGAATTTCTTCTTCCACCAGCTCTGTCCACTCTTCGTCTACAAGGTCGCATTTATTCAGAACAATAATACTTTTTTCAATACCAAGAAGACTTAGGATATCCATGTGTTCTCTTGTCTGGGGCATGATCCCTTCATCTGCCGCAACTACAAGGAGAACCATATCCATTCCCACAACACCGGCAACCATATTGTTGATGAACCGCTCATGTCCGGGCACATCAATAATTCCCGCCCGGTCTCCTCCCGGCAGGTCAAACCATGTAAATCCCAGGTCTATGGTGATTCCCCGTCTCTGCTCTTCTTCCCACCGGTCTGTGTTTCTTCCGGTCAGAGCCTTGATCAGAGTCGTTTTCCCGTGATCGATATGTCCGGCTGTTCCTATGATAATGTGCTTCACGGTTCCAACACCTCCTGTTCCTTCAGCTGACGGACAAGAAGGTCACCGTCGCCTTTCTGAAGTGTTCTGGCGTCAATGAGAATGGTATCATTTACAACCCGTGGAATGATCGGAACTTCCAGATGCCTCATCCTTTCTTCCAATACCGGCACACTGATCTTCTCCGGGTGGATCGCTGCCCCATAGCTTGAAAGTCTCTCCATCGGAAGAGAACCTCCCCCGATCTGTGACTGACAGGATATGAGCTCCACCCTGGCAGGAAGATGTGCCCTTTTCAGTTTCCGCACCAAAGCAGAAGCATCCTTTTTCACTTCTTCCGGCTTCCGTGTGATCATGGACAGCACCGGGATATGCTGCAGCGCTTTCTCTTCGGACAAATATTCCTGCAGCACAAGTTCCAGGGCTGCAGCTGTAAATTTATCGATCCGAAGCGCTCTTGTCAGCTGATTTTTTTTCATCTTGCTGATATATTCCTTTTTCCCGATGATAATGCCTGCCTGCGGGCCTCCAAGAAGCTTGTCCCCGCTGAAGCAGACCACATCTGCTCCTTTTGCGATGGAATCCTGTACAGTAGGCTCATAGGTGAGCCCGTATTTGCTTAAATCGATCAGAACGCCGCTTCCCAAATCTTCAATGAGCGGGATATGATGCTCTTTAGCTAAAGGCAGCAGCTCTTCCATAGTGACAGAATCCGTAAATCCCACAATCCGGTAATTGCTTGTATGAACTTTCAGAAGAGCTTTTGTTTCCTCAGTCACAGCTTCTTCATAGTCGCTGTAGTGCGTCTTGTTTGTTGTTCCCACCTCTACAAGAGACGCCCCGCTTTGTTCCATCACATCCGGAATCCGGAATTTTCCGCCAATCTCTACCAGCTCTCCTCTGGAGACGATCACTTCGCCTCCCTTTGCCAGAGAACTTAAGATCAGCATAACCGCCGCCGCATTATTGTTGACAGCCATAGCTGCTTCCGCTCCGGTCAGACGGCAGAGAAGCTCTTCAAAATGAGAATATCTCTCTCCCCTCTTCCCTTCTTCCAGATTGTATTCCAGATTGGAATATCCTGTTACAAGTTCCGC
>NZ_JAYAZJ010000109.1:0-22278 GCF_037273965.1 Claveliimonas sp.
CTCCAGGTGCAAGGCGGCGGAGCAGCTGAACCTTCCAGAGCTGAAGGACGGAATGCTTCAGATCTGCCACTGCAGCGGCAGGATCCAGATGGAATATACGAAAATCGTTCCGGAAGGGATTCAGGTAGAAGGTGTGATTCATATAGGAATGCTCTACATAAAGGCAGACGATGAAGTACCTTTTGATGTATGGCAGGGGATGATCCCCTATTCTCATATCATTGAGTGCCCGAAAGCAGAGGAAACGATGCGCTATGATATCAGCGGCACGGTGGAACAGTTAAGTGTCAGCCTTCTTGGAGGCGGTGAAGCAGAAGTCAAAGCAGTGCTTGGATTCCAGATCCTTCTTAGGGAGGCTGTCATGGTAGAGAATATTGAACAGATAGAGGAAAGGGAGATGGATGAAAAAGAAGCGGAGAATGCTCCCGGAATTGTGGGATATATTGTAAAGGAAGGCGATGATCTGTGGAATCTTGCCAAACGGTATCACACCACAGAGGAAGGAATACAGGAAGTGAATGAGATGGACGGCAGGCAGATAAAAGCAGGAGATCGTATATTGATTTTTAAAGAAAATATGAGTATACTATAAGAACACTGTATACAAGATACAAGGAGAAAACAATGGATAAATTAGAATTGAAAGCACTGGGAAAGATAAATCTTGGACTGGATATTCTCGGACGGAGAGAAAACGGCTACCATGATGTGCGCATGGTGATGCAGACTGTCTATTTATATGACAGAGTAATTATGGAAAAGATGCGGGAACCGGGGATAGAGATTCGCACAAATCTTGGCTTTTTGCCGGTCAATGAAAACAATATTGCCTATAAGGCGGCAGATCTTATGATCCGGGAATTTGATATCCGGGAGGGAATGCGTATTACCCTGGAAAAGCATATTCCGGTGGCGGCGGGTATGGCAGGAGGAAGCTCCAACGCCGCAGCGGTGCTTTTTGGAATGAACCGTATGTTTTCTCTGGGACTTTCTGAAGAGGAATTAAAGAAAAGGGGAGTGATTCTGGGGGCGGATGTTCCCTACTGTATTATGCGGGGAACTGTTCTGGCGGAAGGGATCGGAGAGATCCTGACGCCGCTTCCGGCTATGCCGAAATGTTATGTGCTGATTGCAAAGCCGCCGCTTTCTGCGTCTACGAAAACCGTATATGAAAAAATTGACCAGGAAGGGATCAGCCGGCATCCGGATATCGACGGTATACTTGCGGGACTGGATGCCGGGGATCTGAAAAAGATAGCCGGAAGCATGGGAAATGTGCTGGAACAGGTGATGCTGAAGGAACATCCGGTTCTTGGTCAGATCAAGGAAACAATGAAAGAAGCAGGTGCCCTGAATGCTATGATGAGCGGCAGCGGTCCCACAGTGTTCGGGATTTATGAGAACAGGAGGACAGCAAAGGCAGCGGCAGAAAAGCTGAAACATACCGGCCTGGTGAAGCAGGCTTATGTGACCAATGTACACAATGTAAGGAGGAAATAAATGAAGGAACCGAATTTTGAAGTCAGCATGAATGAGTATCTTCCCCTTAGGGATGTTGTTTTTAATACTTTGCGTCAGGCAATTTTAAGAGGGGAACTGAAACCGGGAGAAAGGCTGATGGAAATACAGCTGGCAAATAAACTGGGCGTCAGCAGGACGCCTATCCGGGAGGCAATCCGCAAGCTGGAGCTGGAAGGACTCGTTCTGATGATTCCCAGAAAAGGTGCCGAGGTGGCAGAGATCACGGAAAAAAGCCTAAGAGATGTGCTGGAAGTAAGGCGGGCTTTAGAGGAGCTGGCTGTGCGCCTGGCATGCGATAAGATCAGCGAAGAAAAGATTCAGGAACTGAAAGAAGCAGCCGAGTATTTCCAATCCACCTTAAAAAGCGGAGATATCACGAAAATTGCGGAAGCTGACGTCAAATTCCATGATGTGATCTATCTTGCAACAGATAACCAGAAGCTGATTCAGCTTCTCAGTAACCTTGGAGAACAGATGTACCGTTACCGGGTGGAATATTTAAAACGGTCAGATTTCCATCAGCAGTTGATCGATGAACACGAGGAGATCATTCAGACTATTGAGACAGGACAAAAAGACAAGGCTGCCAAGGTAGTGTGTCAGCATGTGGATAATCAGGTAGAGGCAGTGATCGATACCATCCGGACAAAAAAATAATTGCAGTTTCGAGCCCGCTTTTGTATAAAGGGGCAAAAGGGCGGCAAAACTCCTGATAGATTCAAAGAAATAAAAAGAAGAGATCAGGAGGTACATACAATATGGAAACGGGAAATCGCAGGGAAAGAAAAAGGCAGGTCTTTTGCCTAGCAGCAGCGCTTATAGCAGCGGCAGTCATTACAGGTTTCCTTGTCTGGCAGAGAGGAATGCTGGTGGAGGCAAGAAGCCGGGAAGCACAGGAAGAGCTGGCGGAAACGGTGCTGCGTTTTCATGTACTGGCTGACAGCGATTCGGATCGGGATCAGAAGTTGAAAATGGCTGTAAAAGAAGTCCTTCTTTCCTATATGAAAAAGAATATGCCGGAAACGGATGATCTGGAAGAAACCATAGAGTGGATGGGCAGTCATCTTAGCGATATGGAAAAGACCGGCGAGATGGTTCTTCGGAATGAGGGATGTACGGATGAGGTCAGCGCAGAGGTCGTGAAGGATTATTTTCCGGAAAAAAACTATGGAGATGTGACATTTCCGGCGGGAGAATATACAGCTCTCAGGGTAAAGATCGGAAGCGGGCAGGGGCATAACTGGTGGTGCTGCCTGTATCCCAACCTTTGTTTTACAGATGCTGTCCGGTGTGTTGTGCCGGAAGAGGGAAAGGAAAAAATGGGACATGTGTTAAGTGAAGATGCGTACGATATGGTTACGGCATTTTCGGACTTTAAGATAAAATGGTTTTTCTTCGGGGATGGTGCATCCGGGAAATAACCAGGTAAGGCGGAGGCAGAAACGTTATGACAGAATTTTTAGTCAGGCATTTTATAAAAGATTATCACAAGACAGAGGAACTGAATGTGCGGACGCAGTACGGCACGCTGGCAGGGGTTGTGGGCATTATCTGTAATGCCCTCCTTTTTGCTGTAAAGGCGGCAGTGGGGATTGCCATGCACAGTATTTCTGTTACGGCAGATGCATTTAACAATCTGTCGGATGCAGCTTCTTCTGTGATCGGTCTTGTGGGGGTGAAGCTGGCGGGAAAGCCGGCAGACAAAGAACATCCCTTCGGACACGGAAGAATGGAATATATTACGGCGCTTGTGGTTTCCTTTCTTGTTATTGAAGTAGGACTTACTTTTTTTAAGGATGCATTTTCCAGAATATGGAATCCACAGAAACTGGAATTTCAGTTTATATCGGTTCTGATTCTGGTCTTATCCATTGGAGTAAAACTGTGGATGAGCCTTTTTAACCGGAAATTGGGAAAAAGGATTGATTCTAAGGTAATGCTGGCGACAGCGGCAGATGCCGTGGGTGACGTGATCACCACTTCTGCCACCGTGATCTCCCTGTTGTTTTTCTATTTTACAGGAATCAATATTGACGGAGTTATCGGTGTTTGTGTATCATTGGTAGTCATATGGGCGGGGATTGGAATCGCAAAGGATACATTGAAGCCGCTTCTGGGAGAGCCTACTTCTTCTGCAGATTATGAGAAGATTACCAGATTTGTGGAGAGTTATGACGGAATTATCGGAAGCCATGACCTGATCGTACATAATTACGGACCGGGCCGAAATATGGCATCTATACATGCGGAAGTGCCCAATGATGTAGATATTGAGGAATCTCACGAGATTATTGACAGGATCGAGCGGGACGCTATTTCGCAGATTGGAGTTTTTCTTGTTATACATATGGATCCGGTGGAGACAAAAAATGAAAGAATACTGGAAATCAGGAAACAGGTGGAGGCGAGCATAAATGAGATCGATCCGGATGTAACGATCCACGATCTGCGCGTAGTGGAAGGTAAGGAAAGGATCAATCTTATATTTGATATGGTAGTTCCCTTTGCTTATTCCAGAGAAGAGCAAAAGGAGCTGGAGCGGAAAGTAAGGAGTTACTTATCAGAACGGGACTCCAGATATCAATGTGTGATCACAGTAGAACAAAGTTTTGTGGCACAGGGAGAGGAAGGATAAAGATGTACACATATGAAAGCAGGGTAAGATTCAGTGAAGTAGATCATTATGAGACAATGACGCTTCCGTCTATTATTAATTATTTTCAGGACGGGAGTATTTTCCAGTCAGAGGATATCGGTCTGGGTGTAGATTATCTGAAGGAAAAGAAAAGAGCGTGGGTACTGTCTTCCTGGCAGGTTGTTATCGGGCGGTATCCGCGCATCGGAGAGAGAATCCGGATCGGTACGTGGGCCACAGGCTTCCAGGGACTTTACGGCTACCGGAATTTCTGCATGTGGGATGAAAAAGGGGAAAAGGCTGCGTATGCCAATTCTATCTGGGTTTACATGGATCTGGAGAAACAGCGTCCTGCAAGACCGCCGAAGGAAGAAGTGGAAAAGTACGGGACAGAAGAGGCGCTGGAGATGGAATATGCACCCAGAAAAATCTCTTTGCCGCAAGATGCTTTGTCAGGAGAGATCTTCCCGGTGCGAAAATACCATATTGATACGAATGAGCATGTAAATAACTGCCAGTATGTCCAGATGGCATTGGAGGCTGCCGAGGAAGAACTGATGGTAAGACAGATGAGGGCGGAATATAAAAAGTCTGCTTTATTGCATGACAAAATACTGCCAAAAGTGGCGAAAGAAGGAGAAAGGACAGTGGTGGAACTGTGTGAGCCCGACGGAGGAGTTTACGCAGTGGTGGAGCTGACAGGAGAAAAAAGATGTTAGAAAAAGGTTTGGGGAAAAAGCAGGTACTTAAGGTTGTAAAAAAGACAGATTTCGGAATATATCTTGGAACGGAGGAGGAGAGAGTGCTTCTGCCGGGCAGACAGGTACCGGAGGGGACGAAGATTGGAGATGAGCTGGAAGTGTTTCTCTATCGCGATTCCAGAGACAGGCTGATCGCCACTACGCATGAACCCAAAATACAGCTTGGTGAACTTCAGGTTCTGACAGTGGCAGATACAGGGAAAATAGGAGCGTTTCTTGATTGGGGGCTGGAAAAGGATCTTCTGCTTCCTTTTAAGGAGCAGACCGCAAAAGTGAAAAAAGGAGATTCCTGTCTGGTAAGTCTGTATGTGGATAAGAGCGGCAGACTTTGCGCTACTATGAAAATCTATGAAAAGCTCAGGACGGATTCCCCTTACAAGAAAGATGATAAGGTTACAGGAATCATCTATGAAAAGAGCAGCAATTTCGGACTTTTTGTAGCGGTTGATAACTGCTATTGTGCGCTGATCCCTAAAAGGGAAGCGCCCGGAGGATATAAAGTGGGCGATGTGGTAACAGCCCGCGTCGCAGAAGTGAAGCCTGACGGAAAGCTGGATCTTAGTGTGCGGGAGAAGGCATTTATCCAGATGGATGCAGATGCGCTGATCATTCTGGAGCGTCTCAAGGAACATGGAGGAGAGCTTCCGTTTACCGATAAAGCCGATCCGGACCGGATCCGGGAAGAGTTCGGATTCAGTAAAAATGCTTTTAAGCGGGCAGTGGGCAGACTCTTAAAAGAAGGGAAAATAGAAATCCGGGAAAAAAGCATTGCAATTCGGTAAAAATTGGTTATAATGAAGGTGTGTAGTGAAATTAGTATGGAAAGTGAGGAATGACAGGACAATGAAAGTACAGAATATAACAGACATTGACAGGTTTTTTAAAGTAGTAGACGAATGTAAAGGAAGAGTGGAACTGGTGACAGGAGAAGGGGACAGACTGAATCTGAAATCCAAGTTATCACAGTATGTATCCATGGCAAACATTTTCTCCAACGGAGAAATTCCGGAGCTGGAAATTATTGCTCACGAGAAAGAAGATATTGACAGACTCGTATCCTTTATGGTGAACGGCTAATTGAAATGAATCCGGAACAGGCGGGCATGTTGTCGATAAGGGGCAGCATTCCCGCCGTTTTAGCATATAGGAAACTTCGTTTTTTGTTTAGAGAGAGGGAAAGACATGAGTTTTGCACATCTGCACGTCCATACGGAATACAGCCTTCTGGACGGTTCAAACAAAATAAAAGAATGTGTGTCAAGGGTAAAAGAGCTGGGGATGAACAGCGTTGCCATCACCGACCATGGCGTTATGTACGGCGTCATTGATTTTTACCGCGCGGCAAAGGCGGAAGGGATCAAACCTATTATCGGCTGTGAAGTCTATGTGGCGCCGGGGTCCAGATTTGACAGAGAGGCCAGAGGAAGTGATGAGAGCAGGTATTATCATCTTGTGCTTCTGGCGGAGAATGACCAGGGCTATCATAATCTGATGAAGCTGGTTTCCAGGGGATTTACGGAAGGGTATTATTATAAACCCCGTGTGGATATGGAGCTTTTGGAACGCTATCATGAAGGGCTGATTGCCTTGAGCGCCTGCCTGGCAGGAGAAGTTTCAAGAAATATTCTCAGGGGCATGTATGAGGAGGGCAAGGAAGCTGCCCTTCGCTATGAGAAAATTTTCGGCAAAGGCAACTTCTTCCTGGAGCTTCAGGATCATGGGATTGCCCAGCAGACCATGGTAAATCAGGCTCTGCTGCGGATGAGTCAGGAGACAGGGATCGGCCTTGTGGCGACAAATGATATCCACTATACTTATGCGGATGACGTAAAGCCGCATGATATCCTTCTGTGTCTTCAGACCGGCAAGAAGCTGGCAGATGAGGACCGGATGCGATATGAGGGCGGACAGTACTACATCAAATCCGAAGAAGAGATGAAGGAGCTGTTTCCCTATGCGCTGGAAGCGCTGGAAAATACACAGAAAATCGCTGACAGATGCAACGTGGAAATTGAGTTCGGGGTGACGAAACTTCCGAAATACGACGTCCCGGACGGCTATACTTCCTGGGAATATCTGAACAAGCTCTGCTTTGAAGGACTGGAAGAAAGATATGGTGTGAAAGGCGGAGAGCACAAAGGAGAGGTGGATCAGGAGCTTAAGGATCGTCTGACCTATGAGCTGTCCATCATTCATGATATGGGATATGTAGATTATTTCCTGATCGTATGGGATTTTATCAAATACGCAAGAGATCACAAGATCATGGTGGGCCCGGGGCGTGGATCGGCAGCAGGAAGTATCGTTTCCTATTGCCTTGGAATTACCAGTATCGATCCTATTAAGTATCAGCTTCTGTTTGAGCGTTTCCTTAATCCGGAGCGTGTGTCCATGCCGGATATTGACGTGGATTTCTGTTTTGAGAGGCGTCAGGAAGTTATCGACTATGTGGTCAGAAAATACGGCTCAGACCGGGTGGTGCAGATCGTTACCTTTGGTACAATGGCAGCAAGAGGAGTCATTCGGGATGTGGGACGTGTAATGGATCTTCCCTATGCTTTTGTGGACAGTATTGCGAAAATGATTCCGAAAGAACTGAACATTACCCTGGATAAATCTCTGTCTATGAATCCGGAATTAAAGAAACTCTATGAGGAGGACAGCCAGGTCCGGGAGCTTATCGATATGTCAAAAAGGCTGGAAGGTCTTCCGAGACATACGTCCATGCATGCGGCAGGCGTAGTGATCAGTCAGAAAGAGGTGGATGAGTATGTGCCCCTTTCTCTTGGTTCAGATGGTTCGGTAACCACACAGTTTACGATGACGACTCTGGAAGAGCTGGGACTTCTTAAGATGGATTTCCTTGGCCTTAGGACGCTGACTGTAATCCAGAATGCAGTGGATCTGGCGGAAAAGAGTACCGGAACACAGATTGATATTAATGCAATTGATTTTAATGACCAGGAAGTGCTGGGGTCTATCGGAAGCGGTCGGACAGACGGTGTGTTCCAGCTTGAAAGTGCGGGGATGAAAAGCTTCATGAAGGAGCTGAAGCCAAAGAGCCTGGAAGATATTATCGCTGGAATTTCTCTTTATCGTCCGGGACCGATGGATTTTATTCCCCAGTATATCAAAGGGAAGAACAGCACAGGAGAGATTACCTATGACTGCCCGCAGCTTGAGCCGATCCTGGCGCCCACATACGGATGTATTGTTTATCAGGAACAGGTTATGCAGATTGTGCGTGATCTGGCCGGTTACACTCTTGGAAGAAGCGACCTTTTGAGAAGAGCTATGTCCAAGAAAAAGGGCGATGTGATGCAGAAAGAGCGCCAGAACTTTGTGTATGGGAATCCTGATGAAGGGGTGCCCGGATGCGTCAACAATGGAATCGACGAAAAAACAGCCAACAAAATTTATGATGAGATGATTGATTTTGCAAAATATGCCTTCAATAAGTCTCATGCGGCGGCATATGCTGTTGTCTCTTATCAGACTGCCTATCTGAAATATTATTATCCGGTAGAATTTATGGCGGCTCTTATGACATCCGTGATTGAAAATCCGCCGAAAGTGGCAGAATATATTTACAGCTGCCGGCAGATGGGGATTGAAATCCTTCCGCCGGATATCAACAGAGGAGAAGGGAATTTCTCTGTGGATGAAGGAAATATCCGGTATGGGCTGGCGGCGATCAAGAGCATCGGACGTCCGGTGATCCAGGAAATTATTGAGGAGAGGGAAATCGGCGGAGAATTTAAGAGCCTGAAAGATTTTATTGAACGAATGTCCGGAAAGGATGTCAATAAACGCAGTATAGAGAACTTTATCAAGGCAGGTGCATTTGACGGACTCGGAGGAACCCGGAAGCAGTTTATGAGTATCTACATCCAGATTCTGGATCAGGTAAACCAGGAGAGAAAAACCTCCATGGCAGGGCAGATGTCTCTCTTTGATCTTGTGGGGGAAGAGCAGAAAAGCGAATTTGATATTCCTCTTCCTGATGTGGGAGAATATGATAAAGAAACGAAGCTTGCTTTCGAAAAAGAAGTGATCGGGGTATATCTGACAGGACATCCGCTGGAGGATTATGAAGAAAAATGGCAGAAAAATATTTCCAAGACTACACTGGATTTCCAGATTGACGATTCCACCGGGCGGGCGAGAGTGTATGATGGTGCCAAGGAAACGGTGGGCGGTATGATCACTGCCAAAACCATAAAACATACAAAGAACAATAAGATGATGGCTTTTCTGACTCTGGAAGATCTGGTGGGAAATGTGGAGATTGTCGTTTTCCCAAGGGATTATGAAAAGAATCAGCGTCTTTTAAACGAGGAAAGCAAGGTATTCATCCGGGGAAGAGTATCGGAAGAAGACGATGCTCCCAGCAAGCTGATCTGTGAGACGGTTATTCCCTTTGAACAGACAAAGAGGGAGCTGTGGATCCAATATCCGGACAAGGCGGCCTATATGGAAGATGAATCCCATCTTTTTGAACTGCTGAAGGCCTCTGACGGCGACGATACAGTCGTGATATACTGCAGGGCAGAAAAAGCAGTGAAAAGACTTCCGGCGGGGCGGAACATCTATATTGAACCCGGGATTCTAAGCAGATTGACGAATTATTTCGGAGAATCTTGTGTAAAAGTTGTAGAAAAGCCCATTGAAAGCATAAGATAGATAGGGTAGAATAGGAAGCAAAGCGAAAATTAAGAAGTATGAAAATATAGTTACAGATGGAGGAAAGATATGGCAGCAGAAAAAGTGATTCGTACAATTGGAGTTTTGACCAGCGGAGGCGATGCGCCTGGAATGAATGCAGCGATTCGTGCCGTTGTTCGTACAGCATTGGGAAAAGGCGTAAAGGTAAGAGGAATCCGTAAAGGATATCAGGGCCTTCTGGATGAGGAGATTATCGATCTGACTGCAAGAGATGTATCTGATACAATTCAAAGAGGAGGAACAATCCTTCAGACAGCACGCTGTGAAGAAATGCGTACAGAAGAAGGACAGCAGAAAGCAGCAGCTATCTGCAAAAAGTATGGAATCGACGGACTGGTAGTCATCGGAGGGGACGGTTCCTTTGCAGGAGCACAGAAACTGGCAAATCTGGGAATCAATACCATCGGTCTTCCGGGAACCATTGACCTTGATATTGCATGTACCGAATATACCATTGGATTTGATACAGCTGTAAATACGGCAATGGAAGCAATCGATAAAGTCAGAGATACATCCACTTCTCATGAGAGATGTTCTATTATTGAAGTTATGGGCCGTGATGCAGGTTATCTTGCTCTGTGGTGCGGTATTGCAAACGGAGCAGAGCGTATCCTTCTTCCGGAGGAGCACGACTTTAACGAAGAAGCGATCATCGCAGATATTCAGGAATGCCGGAAGCGTGGAAAGAAGAATTACATTATCATTAATGCAGAAGGTATCGGCGGTTCCATTGAGATGGCAAAGAGAATTGAGGAAGCAACAGGAATGGAAACAAGAGCAACCATTCTGGGACACATGCAGCGCGGCGGAAGCCCTACATGTAAAGACCGTGTATATGCTTCCATTATGGGCGCAAAGGCAGTGGAGCTTCTTCTGGAAGGAAAGAGCAACCGTGTAGTAGGCTACAGACATGGTGAGTATGTAGACTTTGATATTGATGAAGCGCTGAATATGCAGAAGGGCATTCCGGCGTACCAGTATGAAATTGCAAGAGAGTTGGCGCTGTAAATGACAAAAGATGTATTGATCAGTATTTCCGGTCTCCATTTTGATATGGAAGGAGACAATGGGAACGGTGAGCCGGTAGAGATCATAACGCCGGCTTCCTACTATCTGAAAAACGGAAAGCATTATGTGCTGTACGATGAGGTAGTAGAGGGAGTTCCCGGAAAAATAAAAAATACAATTAAAATTACAGACAGCGATATGTTTGAAATCCGGAAATCCGGCATTGCAAATACCCACATGGTGTTTGAACGGGGAAAAATGAATATGACATCTTATGAAACTCCATTTGGAGAGATGATGGTAGGAATCCACACAAGAAATATTACAACAGAGGTGGAGCAGGAAAAAATAGATGTGCATATCACCTACGCTTTGGATGTCAATAACGAACCTCTGGCCGACTGTGAGATCGACGTGAAGATCTGTCCGATCCGCAGAGAGGATGGGGTAGTAGTAGGTTCCTGATCTTTATAGGGAGAAAGTGCAATGAAAGAATAAAAACAAACCCGCGGGCTTTGAAAAGCTGCGGGTTTTGCTTTTGTCATTCCTATGTCTGTTAAGCTCTGTTTCGAAGTCTTGCCAGAAAGCCTTTTTTCTTGGTCGGTGTTTCCAAAGGCCCTCTAAGTCCCTTTACTGCAGTGATGTAAATTCCGCTGACAGTAGCTTTCACTTCTTTCTTTACCGGAATTACATTATAAATATTGGAATCACACATCAATGTCATGATCTTCGGACCGATCTTTGCCTTTACGATCGGCACCTTGGAACGGCGGAGATATTTCGGTGTATTCTCAATGACAATAGAAGGAAGACCGGATTCTTTCAGTTTCATTTTCTTTTTGTCAATGATCAGCATAGATACAGTCTGTGCGGCCGCATCCAGTTTTTCCTGCTGTTCAGCCTGGCGTTTCTCGGCTCTTTTTCCAAGGAAATATAATACAATACAAGCAATGATCAATACGACCAGTATGACCAAGAGAACAATCGTCAATGTATTCACGGGGAACCTCCTCAATCTTAAGTATTTTCGCAAATTTTATTGTAGCATTGTTTCAGAAAGAGCGCAAGTGAAAAAGATGTCATAAAGTGAAAAGTCCATAAAGCGAAAAGAGCTTGTAAACAAAAAGAGTTCTGATTATAATAGAGGAATCACAGGAGGAAGTAAATTTTGCTTCCGGTATTTATTATAGTTATGTAAGGAGAGGAGAAAAATGCTGGAACTTATTGGGGACGGAGCGCAGATGGGTTTCTGGTGGATTATGGACCATCTGCTTTTTATCAATATATTTCTTTCTATCCTGATCATATTTTTTCAGAGAAAAAATCCGATGACAGTGTGGGCGTGGCTTCTGATCCTGTATTTTATTCCGGTTCTGGGCTTCGGTCTGTATTTGCTTCTGGGACAGAACTTCCGAAAAGACAGAATGTTTAAGATGAAGGAGATCGAAGGGGAAGTAAAATATACGATCCGAAGGCAGGAAGAGTCAATCTATCGAAAGAAACTAAGACTTAGAGATCCGGAGCAGGAACGATTCAAACATCTGATCCTTTACAATCTGAACGAGGCGGAGGCAGTGCTTACCGACAATAATGATATACAGATCTATACAGATGGAAAGGAAAAATTTCAGGCACTTTTAAATGAGATGGAACATGCCAGAAATTATATCCATCTGCAGTATTATATCATTAAGAATGATGAACTTTGGCAGGAAATAGAAGAAGTGCTGATAAGGAAAGCGAGACAGGGTGTGGAAGTGCGCGTTCTCTTTGACAGCATGGGATGCCGAACTATGCGCAACAGCGACTGGGTAAGACTGGAAAACGCCGGCATACAGGTGGCAGAGTTTTTCCCGGCCATTCTGGGGAATCTGCAGCTTAGGATCAATTACCGGAACCACAGGAAGATTGTGGTGATCGATGGGCGGATCGGATTTGTAGGCGGTTTTAATATCGGAAGAGAGTACATTGGAAAGGATAAGAAATTCGGCTACTGGAGGGATACGCATATTTGTATAGAAGGATCGGCAGTCACCTCGCTGGCTGTGAGATTTGTTCTGGACTGGAATTACGCGGCCCGCGAAAATCTGTTTCTGGAAGACCGGATTTTTGAAATCCCCACTTATATACGCAGCGGGCGGGATCCGGTGCAGATCATATCCAGCGGTCCGGACTCCAAAAGCCAGGTTATCCGGAACAATTACCTTAGATTGATCCATCTGGCAAAGAAGAGCATTTATATTCAAACGCCTTATTTTATTCCGGATGACGCTATTCTTGAATCTCTGAAGATTGCGGCTAAATCCGGTATTGATGTGAGGATCATGATCCCCTGCAAACCGGATCATCCCTTTGTTTATTGGGCGACTTACTCCTATATGGGGGATATGGTGGAAGCGGGGGCCAGATGCTATACCTACGACAGAGGATTTCTGCATTCCAAATGTATGTGCGTAGATGGACTTGTTACCTGCATGGGGACTGCAAATATGGACATCCGCAGCTTCAGTCTGAACTTTGAAGTAAATGCCACGATATACAGCGCCAGGACAACAATAAAACTGCAGGAAGCTTTTGAAAATGATATTCCTTACTGTACGCTGATCACAAGAAAGAAATACAAAGCAAGAAGCCTTTATATACGATTCAAGGAACAGTTCTGCCGTCTTCTGTCACCGCTTTTATAGAAAAAGCGGATTTGGAAATGCAGAAAAAAGGGAGTCAAAAAAGAGAGTTGGGGAAAAGGGTTTTCTTTCATGGACAGATGTGCTATGATGAAAAAACAGGCGAAATTATGAGATAAAACAGAGGTGTGAATATGAAAAAGAAAGCAGTTGTATTATTTGCCGGACTTCTTGCATGCTCTGCAATGCTGGGAGGCTGCGGCGGAAATCAGGCGTCCAATGATTATGTAAAAGTGGGCGGATATAAAGGAATTGAAGTGGACAAGGTAGAAGACAAGCAGGAAGTAAGCGACGAGGATGTAGACAACTATATTCAGGCTGTGCGTCAGCAGAATATGGCAGAAGCAGAAGGCGCCGCAGCAGAAGACGGAGATACCGTCAATATTGATTTTGTGGGAAAAATGGATGGCCAGGAGTTTGACGGAGGTTCTGCCCAGGGTCAGGAAGTTACCATTGGATCAGGAAGTTTTATTGATGGATTCGAAGACAGTATCATCGGCCATAAAGCAGGGGAAACTTACGACTGGAACGGTCAGTTCCCGGATCCCTATGAGAATAAGCCGGAATATGCCGGAAAACCGGTTACATTTACGATCACAGTCAATTCCGTTATGCGTATGCCGGAATTGACAGATGAGTTTGTACAAACTGTTTCGGAAGAGTCCAAGACAGTAGATGAATACAAAGAAGAAGTGAAGAAGCTTCTGGAGGACAGCGCAGAAGATAACTACCAGTATGACCTGGAGAGTGAAGCGTGGGATGCAGTGGTTGAAAAGGCGGAAGTGATCAGCTATCCGGAAGATGAGGTTAAAGAGACAGAAGAGCAGATCATCAATAATTACAAGAGTCTTGCAGAAGCATACGGCATGGAATACGAGGACTATATTACCAGCCAGGGTATGGAAGTAGAAGACTTTGAAAAACAGGTCAGTGACGCGGCAGAGAGCAGTGTAAAACAGAAATATCTTGCACAGGCTATTGCAGAGAAAGAAAAACTGACGCTGACAGACAAAGAATATGAAGAGGAATTTAAGAAGCTGGCAGAAGAATACGGATATCCGGATGTTGATACCATGAAGGAATCAGCCAGCGAGGATGAACTGAAGAACATTGTGCTTCAGAATAAAGTAAAAGAATGGCTGGCCGACAACTGTATACAGGTTGTCAATGAATCAGCCGAGTAAGAAGCAGAAGAAGGCGGACGTATTGTGAAAAGCGATGCGTCCGTTTTTTGCGGATACGTCCGGAGGGCGACCGCCGTGTTTGTCCGATCAGAAAGAAAAGATAAATCATAATTTAGTGTCTTTTTTTGTCGATTCTATTGTATACTGTCTGTAGCGTCGGTGCACAAGGGGACGCTATGCGAAGGGATAGTCGAAATGACAAAATAATACAATATTTGTCCGGATGGATAAAAGGAATCAATGAGACGGACGAAGGATAAAGGAGAGAGTAAAGTGATAAAGAAAATGACAAACAGTAATATGAAGAAAATAGCGATGGTGCTTGTGATATTAGTGGTGCTGATCCTTTCGATGACCGTTATTTCAAAAGCGGCAAGTGATCCGGCGAACCACACGAAAACGCTGGAATCATTAGATGAAAAGAAAGAAGACGTTCTGAAACTGACGGCAACATCGGCGGCAGCATCAACGGCTCTTGCGGCAATTCCGGGGGATGCGACCACGCCGGTGGCGAACAAACTGGCAGACTTAACATCATATTTTTTAATTATTCTTATGGTTATCTTTCTGGAAAAATATCTGGTTACCCTTACCGGATATGCTGCGTTTTCCATACTGATTCCAGCGGCGTGTGCCCTGTTAATAGCGGGGATATGCGCAAATAAGAATTTCTTAAAAGTATTGGCGGCTAAAATCGCGGTGTTTGGTCTTGTTATATACCTGATCATTCCCTTTAGTATGAATGTTTCTTCCGTCATAGAACAAACATATGACTCAACAGTGGAAGCAACGATGAAGGAGGCGGAAGATCTCACGGATGAGATAGATGAAAGCTCGGATTCTGAAGGGAATATACTGGACCAGGCTATATCAAAGATTAAGGGCGGAATATCAGGATTGCTGGAAAAGGGGGAAGAGCTTTTGAATCGTTTTATCGAAGCAATTGCTGTCATGATGGTAACTTCCTGCCTGATACCAATTGTTGTACTGCTATTTGCGTTTTGGATCATTCGTATGTTGTTTGGAATGCAGATCAATGCGCCCAAGGACCTGCCGAAACGGATTTCCTCTAAAATGCCGGGAGGCAAAAAAAGATCCGTGGAATTACAGAAAAAAGGAGAAAATGTATGAAATCACGGGGAAAAAATATAAATTTATTTTTGATGGATGGAGAAGCAACCGGAAGGATTAAATGTACACTTGCGAACTGGACAGGAGTTGCCTATAAAATTCCAAGGACAGAACTTGAAAAATGTAAGGACAGGGAAGACCTGAAGCAAAGCGGTGTTTACTTTCTATTCGGAATATCTGACGATTCCGGGAAGGACATGGTGTATATAGGCCAGGCCGGTTCGAGAAAGAACGGCGAAGGTATTTTAAATCGTCTGCAGGAACATAAACGGAATCCCGAAAAAGATTACTGGGCAGAAGCGATTGTTTTCACCACATCAAATAATTCATTTGGTTCGACGGAAATCAGCTATCTCATGGCAATATTACAGAAGAAAAAGAATGCGAAATGGAAGAGTTTATCGACAATGCCAAGGTTGTGATGGGTACGCTTGGACATAAATTATTTGAACCTCTGAGAAAAACTGCATCAGAACAGGAAGGAGAAATATCTGAAAAAGCGGATAGCGATGTCAGACTTCATTTAGAGCGCAATATAAAAAATGTGGGAAAAGTGGAAGCAAACGGCATGCAGACATCAGAGGGTTTTGTAGTTTTACAGGGCAGCCATATTTCACCGTCAGATGACGATACAATTCCGGCAGTTATAAAAGAACGTCGCCGGAAAGTACGTGTAGATGAATCATTTGTTTTGCAGGAAGATGTTCTTTTTAACAGTCCGTCTTATGCAGCAATGTTTGTTATCGGAAAAAGTGCAAATGGACTGACCAGCTGGAAAAATGAAGCTGGAATCACATTGAAAGCGATGGAGAGAAATGGAGATTTAGAATAGAGGAGAAGACAAAAATAATATTAAAAAATTATAGATATTTACATTCGTTTTTACGAATTGTAGATATCTATTTTTTTATGAGGAAACATCGTTCCCTATTAATGAAAAGATCCGCCTGCGGCGCTCTTGGTTCTATAAAAACAGTTCTCGCGAAAAAAACATTTCCTTTTATGGAGGGCCGGAAGATGCAGCCGGTTTTCTCTAATAAAAGTCTTTGACTGTGCGTTGCGTGCAGTTATAGGCTAGAAAAGGAAGGTAGGAATATTATGAAACTGCGGGAAATTTGTGAAACACTGGATATATCCAGAAGAGCCCTGCAAGGATATGAAAAGGCCGGATTGGTCGCTGCAACAGGTCGGAATAAATATGGGCATTTACTCTATGATGAAACTGCAAAATTAAGAATTGAAAAAATAAAGTTTTATCAACAGCTGGGATTTTCGCTTAAAGAGATTTCATCCCTTATTGATGCGCCCAATATCGTAGTAAAAGAAGCTCTCGAAAAGCAGGTGGAAAAATTAAAAAACGAAAGGACAGAAAAAGATAAATTAATTGAAAAAGCAAATCAAATGATCGCTGCACTGGTAAATGAAAATAATCATAAATAAAGGAGAGGGAACGAATGAAAAACAGGAAAAAGGCAACTATAACGGTAATCTTAGCGGGTGTTGTATTAATCATTGCAGGAATAGTGATTTACACATGTTACCACAGGTGGAATGATGCAACGTGTACAGAACCGAGAACTTGCAGTATTTGTGGAAAAACAGAAGGAGAACCATTGGGACATAAATGGGACAGTGCTACATGTGTAAAGCCGCAGATTTGTAAAGTATGCAAGGAGACAAAGGAATACACCATAGAATTAACCAACAGCCAAAAGAATGCAGTTATTCGGGCATATGAAGAAGAAAATTTCTGGCATGTATCGCGAGATTATTTGATTTATGATGTATTGGTAGGGTTTGATTATTTCAGTGTGGAAGATGCGATATTTGCTGTTGATCATATGGATGTGGATTTTGATGAACAGGCAGTACTATTCGTAAAAGAAAATTCTTCGGGACAGTCCAGAGGCGGGATCGTGGAGATGATGCGCTATTATGGATACACAGAAGAACAGATCAATAATGCACTTGAACAGACTGGATTTTAGGCATATGACTTGAGGTAGAGGCTGTAGATGAGGAGTTTATTTAAAAACGGAGGCAATGTTTGATGAATGAGAAACAAAAGAGTAACAGATTGATTTCCTATCTGAAAAAAGAACATCTTTTAGGAAAAGCCTTAGCAGGATTATTGATTCTGGCGGCGATTGTGGCTGTAATTATTGGAATAAAGAAAGTTGCATTTTCAGAAAATCAGACTACGAAAATCGGTTTTGAAAATATTGGGGAACTGGCAACACAATCCTCTTACTGCACACAAGTGAATGTTACAGATTCTTCAAAGAAACTTTTTGGTGCCAGTATTCCATTTACAAATAGTAAATACATATACAGTTATGGGATTACTATTAAAGCCGGATATGACTTTAACGAGATAGACTGGAACGAGAAAGGGAATATTATTGAAGTTAAGCTGCCGGAGGTAAAAATATTAAGTTCCGAAATTGATCAGGATTCCTTCAAAGTATATCATGAAGATGAGAGTGTATTTAATCAGGTTACTTTGGAAGAGAATAACGAGGCGCTTACTAAACTGAAGGAGCAGGCGCAGACGGATGCTATAGAAAGCGGTTTGTTTGAAAACGCCCGTGATAATGCGGAAACAATACTTACAAGTTTTTTTGGAAATGTATATGACTTGAATGAGTATGAAATTGTTTTTAAAGATAAATAGAATAGCATTCTATAGGAGGGGCCGGGGTGACACGATAAGTAGTGGGAATGACTTGCAAATCTCCTGCATACATTGTAAAAACGATGAATGCAGGGGATTTTTATGAAAGAATATATTGAAGAAAGGGCGGTAGAAATCGCATGTTATATCATTGAACATAAGGCGACCGTGCGCCAGGCAGCCGGGAAATTCGGAGTTAGTAAATCGACGATACATAAAGACGTAACAGAGCGTCTGATCCAAATCAATCCATCTCTGGCAATGCAGGCCCGCAAGGTGCTGGACATGAATAAATCCGAACGCCATATACGGGGAGGACTTGCTACCCGGGAAAAATATAAGGGAAAACATTTGCATTGTTGACTTGAAAGGTGTAAATTTACCCGATATAATTTAAGAAGAAAGCAGGGTACTTGTTGACTGGAGCAGGCTTCAGGGAGGAAGATAGAATATGGATGCAAAAGAAAAAGAGATACTGATGGATGCCGGAATCGATGTAGACGGCGGAATAGAGCGCTGTATGGGAAATGAGGCGCTGTATAAGAAGCTTATAAAACGCATCTGGCAGGATACCAATTATCAGGAGGTTCTGTCAGGAATGGAAGCAGGCAGCATGGATCAGGTGCTGAAGGCAGCGCATACTTTAAAAGGAATCAGCGGAAATTTAGGTTTTACCCGGTTATATGAAATAACAGAAGAGATCGTAAAGCAGATCCGGGAAGAACATTATGAGGAAATAGGAGATAAAATAGCGGAGCTGACAGAAAACTATGAGAAAGTAATGTCCGCTCTTGATAAGACAGGCAACCATTAAGATAAAATTATAATAATATGGAAAAGGAAATCATGCGCTGCAGGCTTTGAAGAAAACCTGCAGCGCAAGTTATTGTTGTATTCCCGGAGACATTGGGATATGATAGACGTTGTGAGAATACAAAGGAGGAAAAATATGCGTTATCCGATCAATGACGAATGGTACTTTACAGAACATTATAGAGGAAGCCTTAATAGTATGCCGTCCGAAAGACTGGAGGAATTGGAAAAAATAAGAGTTCCCCATACTGTGAAACATCTGCCGGCCCGCTACTTAGATGAGAAAGAGTATCAGATGATCAGCGGCTATGTAAAGGAATTGAATATTCCGGCGGAATGGTCGGGAAAATCGGTTGTCCTGGTTATGGAAGGAGCCGCACATCAGGCAGAGCTGTACTGCAATGGGCAGAGTGTAGGTATTCATAGCTGCGGATATACTGCGTTCAAAGCAGACTTGTCTTCCTTTTTGAAATATGGCGCTGTCAACCGGATCGTGGTGAGACTGGACAGCAGGGAGAGCCTGGATATTCCGCCTTTTGGATATGTGATCGACTACCTTACATATGGAGGAATTTACCGGCCGGTCTATCTGGATGTCAGGGAAAAGATTCATTTTAAAGATGTCTTTGTACAGGCAGATGATAAGAAACATGCCAGAATACAGGTGGAAGCGGAAGTGACGGACAATTGCACGATCCGCGCGTGGGTCATGAATAGTCAGGGCGAGATTTTCGCAAGGATGGAAGAACAGAAATTCCAGGAAAATTTCCATATGCATGTGCCCCGGGCCGGGCTGTGGGATACAGAACATCCCCAGCTTTATATCCTTCATCTGGAAATTTTGAAATACGGGCAGGTGATGGACAGTGAAGAGGTGCGCTTTGGATTCCGCAGTATTGAAATGAAAACAGACGGGTGTTATCTCAACGGCAGCAGGATTGAAATAAGAGGATTAAACAGACACCAGAGCTGGCCTTATTTCGGATATGCTGCGCCCAGGAGAACCCAGAGGCTGGATGCGGAAATTTTAAAATATGAGCTTGGGTGTAATGCGGTGCGTACAAGTCACTATCCTCAGAGCCATGATTTTGTAGACCGCTGCGACGAACTTGGACTTTTGGTTTTTACAGAGATACCGGGCTGGCAGCATATCGGAGGGATCCAGTGGAAAGCCCAGGCGGTTAAAAATACAGAAGAAATGGTCCGTCAGTACAGAAATCATCCCAGTATTTTTATGTGGGGCGTCCGGATCAATGAAAGCCAGGATGATGATGCGTTTTACCAGGAGACAAACGAAACGGCCCACCGTCTGGATCCTACCAGGCCGACGGGCGGAGTCCGTGCGATAAAAAACAGTCATCTGCTGGAAGATGTCTACACCTATAATGATTTTGTGCATAATGGGAAAAATCAGGGCTGCGAACCAAGGAATGCAGTGACCGAAAATGCAGAGAAAGCCTATTTGATTTCCGAATTTAACGGGCATATGTTTCCCACAAAAAGCTGGGACAGTGAGGCCCATCGGCGGGAACATGCGATCCGTCATGCCAGAGTTCTGAATGCAGCGGCAGCAGGAGAAAATATCAGCGGCTGCTTTGGATGGTGTATGTTTGATTATAATACACATAAGGAGTTCGGAAGCGGAGACAGGATCTGTTATCACGGCGTACTGGATATGTTCCGGAATCCCAAACTGGCGGCTGCTGTGTACGCATCCCAGCAGGATGCCAAGCCTGTGCTGGAGATAAGCAGCACGATGAATATCGGAGAACAGCCGGGCGGCTATATAGGTGGAGTTGTTGTGCTGACAAATGGAGACAGCGTGCGCCTGTACAAAAATAATGAGCTGATCGGGCAGTATTTCCCGGCGCCGTCCTATGGGCATCTTATGCATCCGCCGATAGTGATCACAGATTTTGTGGGAGAGAGCCTGGAGAAGAAGGAAGGCTTCGATGAGAAAACCGCTGACCTTATAAAACAATGGCTGAAGTGGAAAGAAAGTAATCCGCAAGACCCATTTCCTTTTAAGATGAGGATGGCATATGCGCGCCTTAAATGGTTTAAAGGGATCGGAGAAAAGAAGATGCAGGAGCTGTTTGACAAATACATGGGAGGATGGGGAGACGAAACGACTGTCTGGCGTTTTGAGGCTATTCAGGGAGACAGAGTGATAAAAACAGTGACAGTTTCTCCGGCAGAAAAGCTTCATCTGGAAATAAAGGCAGATATGAAAATCTTTGACGGAGCAGACATCTGCCAGATGTATGAAGACGAGACATGGGATATGGTTAGTCTGCGGATCCGTGCCCTGGATCAGAATGGAAATCTGGCGCCTTACTGCAATGATGTGCTTCACTTCGAAGCAGAGGGGGCAGTCTGCATCAACGGTCCTTCCAGTATAGCGATGGAGGGCGGCATGGCCGGATGTTATGTATGTACAAAAGGCGAGGAAGGCGAAGGAAAGCTGCATATATATCGCGGAGAACAGAAAGTGGAAACGAGAATTTTCCAGGTAAAATTATGCAAGAGGGAGGAAGAACATCCATAAAGAGAGGATGGAAAGATAAATGAGGGGAAACCTAAGTACAGATAAGAAAAATTATTTATTTGACAATAAAGCGCTGGCAGCTTTGATCATTCCGCTGATCGTGGAGCAGCTGCTCGCTGTTTTGGTGGGAATGGCAGACAGCATTATGGTGGCAAGCGTCGGAGAAGCGGCTGTATCCGGCGTATCATTGGTGGACAACATTATGGTCCTTTTGATCAACGCTTTTTCTGCTCTTGCAACAGGCGGCGCGGTCGTGGCAGGTCAGTATCTTGGACAGGGCAGCAAAAAAGGAGCCTGCAAATCTGCTACACAGCTCGTCTGGTTTATTACGATATGCGCCCTTGTCATTACCATATTGATCTATGTATTTAAATATTGGATCCTGCACGGCGTTTTCGGACAGATTGAACCGGATGTGATGAAGCACGCCAATACTTATCTTATGATCGTGACGGCGTCCATTCCATTTATTGCACTTTATAACGGAGGCGCCGCTATTTTCCGGACAATGGGAAATTCCGAAATTTCCATGCGGGTATCTATTGTAATGAATATAATCAACGTTTCCGGAAATGCCATATTGATCTACGGATT
>NZ_JAYAZJ010000110.1:0-6413 GCF_037273965.1 Claveliimonas sp.
TTTCTTCATAGGGTTTCTCTTCCTTCCCATGAACCGCTTTCATCATGGGATAATATTTTCCGTCCTCTTCCACCATATCCTCACAAACAATCTGGTAGCCGCTCTCCTCCAGATAAAACCGGACTTTTGAGATTTCTGACTGCGGCTGCAAAATAAACTCCCGGATCTTAGCAGTCACGGAAGGATCCTTTTCCATAATGTGTATGACAAGACCTCCTCCCATTCCCGCTGCGATCATTGTATGTACTTCTCCCGGCTTTAATGCTGAAAGTCCGTCTGAAAGCCTTGTCTCAATCTTTTCCTCCAGGCCATATTCCCGGATATGCTCCTTTGCCCGCTGGAGAGGACCGGAATTGATATCCATGGCGATCCATTTTCCCTCTTTGCATTTCCGGGCCAGGTAGATCGGAATATAACCGTGATCCGTGCCAATATCTGCAACAGAGGCGCCCTCTGTCACAAGACCTGCCACGGCAGACAGTCTTTTTGATAGTTCCATAGGCGCCTCTTCCTTAATCCAGATAATCTCTTAATTTTCTGCTGCGGCTTGGATGGCGCAGCTTTCTGAGCGCTTTAGCCTCAATCTGGCGGATACGCTCTCTTGTAACATCAAATTCTTTGCCTACCTCCTCCAGAGTGCGGGCACGGCCATCGTTCATACCGAACCGGAGCCTCAATACCTTCTGCTCCCTCTCTGTCAGGGTGTCAAGCACCTCATCCAGCTGTTCTTTCAGAAGCGTTGCCGCTGCTGCCTCTGCCGGAACCGGCACATTGTCGTCCTGTATGAAGTCGCCAAGATGGCTGTCCTCTTCTTCTCCGATCGGAGTCTCCAAAGACACCGGCTCCTGGGAAATCTTCAGAATTTCCCGCACACGCTCCACCGGCATGTCCAACTCTTCGGCAATTTCCTCCGGCGTGGGTTCACGCCCCAGTTCCTGCAGCAATTGTCTGGACACACGGATCAATTTATTGATGGTCTCTACCATATGAACCGGAATACGGATCGTTCTTGCCTGGTCGGCAATAGCCCTTGTAATCGCCTGGCGGATCCACCATGTAGCATAGGTGCTGAATTTAAAGCCCTTCTCATAATCAAATTTTTCTACGGCCTTGATCAGTCCTAAGTTGCCTTCCTGGATCAGATCCAGGAAAAGCATCCCTCTTCCCACATAACGTTTCGCAATGCTGACTACCAGCCTTAAGTTAGCTTCTGCAAGACGCTTCTTCGCATCCTCGTCTCCTTCTGCCATGCGCTTTGCAAGCTCCACTTCTTCCTCTGCTGAAAGAAGCGGCACCTTTCCGATTTCCTTTAAGTACATACGCACAGGATCTTCAATACTGATTCCGTCCGGAACAGACAGATCGATCTTTTCAATATCTACCTCGTCCTCGTCCGAAAGCATGATCTCCACATCATCGTCCGCATCATCGTCTGCACTGATCCGGAGCACATCAATATTGTTTGCTTCCAAATAATCAAATACCTTCTCCATCTGCTCAGAGTTGAGCTCCATATCTGAGAAAAAATCATTGATCTCCTGGATTTCCAGAATACTCTTTTTCTTCTTTCCAAGGGCAAGAAGATCCTTCAGCTTTTCCTCAAATTTTACAATGTTCTCTTCCATGCAGTGTCCATCCTCTCATTGCTTGTTTATATTTTATCCTTAATTAATAGAAATATGCAGTTTTTCAGGTGTCTGAAGCATCCGCTTCTCCTCCATCAGCTTCTGAAGTCCCGCCATATCTGCGGGGTCCAGATTGCGGGCCGCTTTCTCGATGCTGTATTCTTTCACCCGCAGGATCGTTTCCTTTAGAGCCTTCTCCTGTTCTCTTACTGTGGAAAGTTCCCGTATCCTTGTATGAAACAGGGCTGCCACCTGACGGTGTTCTTCCTCGTCTGTAAAATGATTCATGATCTGGGCAGGATTTACGGCTCCTTCGTCATACTGCCGGTATAAAAGCTCTGCCACCTGACGATACAGCTCTTCCGTAAAATCCTCCGGTGACACATACTTCCTGATCTGCCGGAAAATTTCCTCTCCCTCCAGCATCCAGGTAAGAAGGATCCTCTGGGATTTCAGATGGCCATCCTCCTTTTCTTCCTGCTTTCTTGTGGAACGCGGTTTTTCCGCCGGCTTGGCAAGCCCGTCCCGGATTGCTGTCTTTGTCACCAGCTTTCTCAAGTCGTCTGCATTCACCCCGTAAGTCTTTGCCACCGCCTCTATGTAATTGCTGCGCTCAATTTCTTCCTCAAAAAGAGTCAGTTTCTTCGCTGCCTCCTTCAGAAAATCTGTCTTCCCTTCCGGCGATCCCATATCATAGTTTTTCTCGGCCATCTCCAGGCTGAACATAAAACCGTTCCGGGCTTTATGAATCCTTTCCTCAAAGGCCTCCGCTCCCAGATTCTTAATAAATTCATCGGGATCCTTATAAGGGTCCATGCGGATCACTCTGGCGGTGATCCCTGCCTCCTTCAGAATGGGAACTGCCCGAAGAGCGGCCTTGGTTCCCGCCTCATCGCTGTCATAAGTAAGATATACTTCATTGACATACCGCTTGATCAAGGAAGCATGTCCCGGCGTAAGCGCTGTTCCAAGAGACGCTACCGCGCTGGTAAATCCTGCCTGGTGGAGCGAGATCACATCCATATATCCCTCACACAGAAGAAAATAGGGTTTTCTGGATGTACGTGCCCTGTGAAGTCCATACAGATTACGACTCTTATCAAAAACAGGCGTCTCCGGCGAATTGAGATACTTTGGCTTCGCATCCCCCATCACCCGTCCGCCGAATCCGATCACCCGGTTATTGGCGTCCATAATGGGAAACATAACACGGTTCCAGAATTTATCATAGGGTCCATGTCTTTCGTCAAAAGAAATCAGTCCTGCTTTAAAAAGAATGTCGTCTGTATACCCTTTCGTTTTCAGATACCGGTACAGATCGTCGCTGTACTTGTTGGAATACCCTAGTCCAAATGCGGTGATGGTATCATCTCCCAGCTGCCTTCCCTTCAGATACTCGTAAGCCGTTTTCCCCTGGGGAGCCTTAAGCTGCGCATAATAATATTTTGCCGCCAGCTTATTGATCTCAAGCAGGACAGCTTTCTCATCTGCCCTCCTTTTGGCTTCTTTGGAGTACTCCTGCTCCGGCAGTTCCACTCCGGCACGTTCCGCCAGAAATTTCAGAGCTTCCACAAAAGAATAGTTCTCGTATTCCATAATGAACGTAAAGACATTTCCTCCCGCTCCGCAGCCAAAACAATAGTACATCTGCTTATCTCTGCTGACGGAAAAAGAAGGGGACTTTTCGTTATGGAAAGGGCAAAGCCCGAAATAAGAGCTTCCCTTTTTCTGAAGTTTTACATACCCGGAGACCACATCTACAATATCATTTTTCAGTCTAACCTCTTCTACCACTTCATCCGGATAATACATGTGCTGACATCATCCTTTTCTATACATAAATCCAGAGGGAAAAAAGCCCTCATTATTAATATTCGACAAAACTTCTTTATTTCCTTTAATTTTTCCAAGATTCCGGAATAAAATATTCCTGAAATTTTTTTACCGCATAGGAATCGGTCATTCCCGCTATATAATCACATACAACTCTCTCCTTTGTTTCCCCTTTTTCTGTTATCATTACCAGGTACTGTTCCGGGAGAAGTTCAATATGATCCATATAATATCCGTACAGATTAATAATCATATTGACCGCCTTTGTCTCTTCCCCTTTTGCCGCCGGATTCTGATAAACATGTTCAAACAGGAACTTTCGAAGGCCCATCGTCGCCTCCCGTATTTCATCAGACATGACGATCCGCGGCTGTCCCATACTGTGGCTCACCACATCATGGATCATGGTATTCAGACGCATCCTGGTCGTATGCCCCAACACATCCGTATATTCTGCCGGAAGATCCTCTTCCTTCAAAATTCCGCCTCGTACCGCATCATCAATATCGTGATTGATATAGGCGATCTTATCGGAGAGTCTCACGATCTCCCCTTCCAGTGTATGAGGCGTTCCGCTGGACTTATGGTTCAAAATACCATCCACTACTTCCCAGGTAAGGTTCAGTCCTCTCCCCTGCTTTTCCAGGATTTCCACTACGCGGACACTCTGCTCATTATGCCGGAATCCATCCGGGCACATCTGATTGAGCGCCCGCTCTCCTGCATGACCAAAAGGAGTATGACCCAGATCATGTCCCAGGGCAATGGCTTCTACCAGTTCCTCATTGAGCCGGAGCGCTTTTGCGATCGTCCTGGCATTCTGAGATACTTCCAGCGTATGCGTCATTCTTGTCCGGTAATGATCCCCCTTCGGCAGAAGAAAAACCTGCGTTTTTTGTTTCAGTCTCCGAAAGGACTTGCAGTGAAGGATCCGATCCCGGTCTCTCTGGAATACCGGCCGGATATCGCACTCCGGTTCCGGTCTTTTCCTCCCCTTTGATTTCCGGCTTAAAGATGCATAGGGACTTAAATATTCCTTTTCCCGTTCTTCCAGCTCTTCCCTGATATTCATCATGCTTTCCCGCCCCCTGTTTCCATCCGTTCTTCTATGGCCTTTACAACAGTTTCCAGTACTTTGATCCTTGCATAGTATTTATCATTCCCCTCTACCACGATCCAAGGTGCCTCTGCAGTAGAAGTACGTACAAGCATCTCGTTCACTGCCGTTTCATACTGGTCCCATTTTTCCCGGTTCCGCCAGTCCTCATCCGTAATTTTCCACTGCTTTTCCGGATTTTCCTGACGCTGCCGGAAGCGTCTTTCCTGTTCATTCTTATCAATCTGCATCCAGAATTTCAGGATCAGCACACCCTCCTTCGTCAGATTTCTCTCCATGTCATTGATTTCTTTATATGCCCGCCGCCATTCCTCTTCGGTGCAGAATCCCTCGATCCGCTCTACCATAACCCTTCCGTACCATGTTCTGTCAAAGACAGCGATATGGCCCGCCTTGGGCATGGAGCGCCAAAACCGCCACAGATAATGGTACTGCCTCTCCACCGCGTTTGGTGATGCTGTAGGATGGACCACATAACCTCTGGGATCCATTTTTGCTGTCAGGCGCTTAATGGCTCCTCCTTTTCCGCCGGCATCCCACCCCTCAAAGGCCAGCACGACAGGAATCCTCTTTCTGTACAGCTCTCCGTGAAGCTTTTCGATCCTTTTCTGAAGTTTCTTCAGCTTCTTTTCATACTCTTCCTTTGTATAGGAAAGAGAGAGATCCGCCTTTGCCAAAATAGACTCTGTCAGCTTCATCTCCTCTTTACCGTTGTCTTTTGGTTCCTTCTCCTCTTCTGCCCTATCCCGGCTGTGCTCACTCTTTTTCTCCACTGCCTCTATCTGTCTCTCCAGGGTCTCTGCTGCAATGGAATAGATCTTTACTGTAGCGAACCGGCGGTCTACTGCCTCCACGATGTGCCATGGCGCATTTTCACTGTCTGTGCGGGAGAGCATCTCCTCATTCATTGCCTCGTACTTTTCAAACTTTTCATTTCTCTTTCTGTCGCCTTCACTCACTCTCCATGCTGTATCTTTAGAAGACAGAAGCTTATCAAACCGCTTTTTCTGCTCTTTTTTGTCAATGGCAAGAAAAATCTTAATGATTACCATGCCGTCATCTGTCAGCTGTTTTTCAAAAGAACGGATGGCTTCATATGCATCAAAAAGTTCTGATTTTTTTATCTTTTTATCAAAACGATCGATCAGCACTCTTCTGTACCAGCTGGTATCATAAATCGCAATTCTTCCCTTGGGAGGGAGCTTTGTCCAAAAACGCCACAAAAAGGGATGCATTTTCTCCTCTTCCGTCTCGCCTTTTACGGCATATACCTGAAACCCTCTCGGATCGAGCGCCTGTATCAGTTTACTGATCTGAACTCCCTTTCCGGCAGCTCCATATCCCTCGAAGGCGATCATCACCGGAATATTCAAATCTTTACATTTTCTCTGAAGCTTTCCCAGTCTTGGAATCAGTTTTTCCATTTCTGATCTGTAAATTTCTTTTTCCATCTTCTTTGACAAATCCAGTTTTTCGAGCATAAGCGGACCCTCCCTTCAATTTTCTCGATTTTTTCTTCTATTATACAATATTTTTCAGAATTTATTGCACTTTTCTGCAAAAAAGAGCAAAAAGAAAAAATCTGTGGCGGGGCATGGAAAAATACCCCTTCCTCAGATTTTTTCTCGATTTCTTCTGCTATTTTTGTGCTCCCAGACTGTCAATAATTGTAATAACGAGACCGCGGATATTGTTCTCCGTTGTCCGGTAAGGTGCGATCCTCAAGGTATAGAACCGCCCGTTCATTCCTGTCACCTCACGGTCTATAGGCACCAGGTTTTTCAAGACCCCCCCGGCATCCTTGATGATATCTTCCGCCGGGAAACTGTGTGCAAAAA
>NZ_JAYAZJ010000111.1:0-6710 GCF_037273965.1 Claveliimonas sp.
GCAGGAAAGAATTGTATAAATTATAATAAAATTACTAAAAACAAAAGATAAACTGTTCGGCCGAAAAATATCTTTTGCTGGAAAGGATGAGACAAAAATGAAAAAACAAGTAACAGTGGCGCTTGCAGGGCTGGGAAGCAGAGGAAAAGATACATACGCCCCGGCGGCAAAGCTGTTTCCGGATCGCATGAAGATTGTAGCAATTGCTGATATTGATCCGGCTAAGGTGAAGGAGGTGGCGGATGATTATGATGTTCCGGATGAATCCTGTTTCACCAGTGCGGAGGAAATGATCAGTCAGCCGAAACTGGCGGACGTTATGTTCATTACTACCCAGGATCAGCAGCACGTAGGGCAGGCAATCAAGGCGATGGAAAAAGGATATGACCTTTTGATGGAAAAACCGATTTCTCCGGATCTTAACGAGTGCAGGGAGATCATTCGGATAGCAAAAAAACTGAACAGGACTGTTGTGATCTGCCATGTTCTCCGTTATACACCTTTCTACCAGGAAGTGAAACGAATTTTAAAGAGCGGGCAAATCGGACTTCCCTTTGAAGCAGCAGAGGCAGGGCGGATACCAGGGGAAAAGGAAGCGCAGCTTAGGAAACTATTTGAAGAAGATGAGCCGTCCTTTTATCAGGCTTTGCAAAAAGAGAAGACAGAGTATCAGACAGCACTGTATCTCTATATGAAATGGGGAGCGGAGAGCTATCCTTCTTATAAGGAAGCGGGAATATCCGACAGGATCTATTATGATACATTTCGGGATATGGAGATCTGGTGCAGACACTGTCTGAAGGAGACGGGCATCCCGGGGATGAAACAGTACCAGTGGACAAGCCTTCCTATTAAAAGGAAGATTTACCGCCTCGGACGGCTGCAGTATGAACCTTCCCGGCTGAAAGATGAAAACTGGGAGGAAGGGAAAGAGATTCCGGTTCTGGAGGTGCATATTCCCGAAGGGGAGCCATTGGATGTACAGGCAGTGAAAGATTCATTTAAAGAAGCGGCGGGATTTTTTGAAGAAGTGGTTTCTTATAAGTACGATGGATTTCACTGTGAATCCTGGCTTCTTTCTCCGCAGCTTCACAATCTGCTTTCAAAACAGTCCAATATTCTCCGGTTTCAGGATTTGTTTTTTGTTTATAATGAGATACCTGCAAGGCAGGCAGAAGAAAGAGTCTTTGGAAAGGTGACGGACCGGATAGAAGAATATCCGGAAGATACAAGTCTTCAAAGAGCGTTGAAGGCATATTTACAGAAAGGAAATAAAGTGGGAATGGGCTGCGGGTTTATTCCGCCTGAAGGACCCGATTAAAGGAAAAATAGAAAATACTATGCAAAAGATTAGTCTATTGCATAGTATTTTTGTTATTTTTGGCAAGTATGAAATAAAACCTTTTGCCAATAATGAATGGAAACGATTAGCAAAAACGCCAAACCTGTATTTTGCTACATTGGATTGTGTGCATGTCTGTCTATGTGGATTACCGGAGGATACCTTGCTGTATGGCGCTGCAAAAGAGTCAAGGATTCCTCTTAGGGAGGATTATGTCGGTGTTTGCATATTTTTGTAATATAATTTGCAATTTGTAAAGACTTTTGATATAATATACTTTGTAAACGGCGCTTGAAAATGGAGCATATAATAGTTAAACTCCGATAGAATACTAGTATTATGGAGGTGTATTATGGCGATTGTAAATGATGAACAAGTTATTAAAGTATTGCGGCAGTATAACCCGTGGTGGCGGACGCCTTCTGCCATCAAGGAAGAAAGCAAGCCGCACAAAAGGCTGGCATATTATGAAGCCCTGAAAATACTTACGCATAAAACGATACGAAGATTTGCTGTTTTGTCTGGCATGAGACGTGTGGGTAAGACGACAATTCTCTATCAGATCATTGACCATCTGATAGACCGGGGGATCAATCCCGGAAATATTCTGTACGCTACCTTTGATAATCCGATTCTGAAACTTGTCAATGTGGAAAATGTGCTGTCCATCTATGAAGGAATGTACCCTATAGAGGGTACAAGGTATATTCTTTTTGATGAAGTACTACAGTACACTGAAAATTGGGAGCTCTGGATGAAGGTGATTTATGACAGCAGAAAGGATATTCGTTTGATTGCTACAGGGTCTGCCAGTCCTATCCTGGAAAGGGGGGCTGCAGACAGCGGCACAGGGCGTTGGAGCGTTCTCAAAATACCTACTATGTCTTTTTATGAGTATTGCAGGCTGCTTGGTCTCGATTTACCTGTTTTGGAGGATGAGCTGCGTTTATCAGAGCTTCAAGGCTTTAGTTCGGCACAGCTTGGCAGTTTGATGGACAAATTTACTCCATTGCAAAATCATTTTAATCGTTATCTAATGATCGGTGGTTTTCCAGAGCTGGTGTTATCGGACGACGATGTCTATGCACAGAGAATGCTGAGGGAAGACGTGGTCGATAAGGTTATCAAGCGAGATGTGCTGTCGCTCTTTAATATTCGAAGTCCTCTGTTGATGGAAAAGCTGTTTCTCTACTTGTGTATGAACTCAACCGAGATTTTTAACGCTACTACCGCGGCAAAGGAATTAGAAAATACTTCGATCACAACGGTTGAAAGTTATATTAAAGCGCTGGAAATGTCCAATCTCATTTATTTGGCAAAGCCAATGGATGTAGGAAGCAAAGGTGCTCTAAAAGGGAAGCCGAAAATATTCATTGCTGATGCGGCTATCCGTAATGCAGTGCTGATGATTGACGATGTACTTTCAGATGAAAAGGAACTCGGCGCAATGGTGGAAACAACTGTTTATAAACATATGGTTTCTTTTTATCAGGGAAGTCCTGCTCAGCTTGGATATTTCAGAAAGGCAAAGAATAATCAGAAAGAGGTCGATGTGGTGGTAGAACTTCCCCGTCAGAAGATCCTCTGTGAAGTGAAATACCGTAATAATTCTCACATTGCAGAGACAGATGCCATTGTCGAGTTATGCCGGGACGAACAAACGAAAGTAACAAACGCTTTTTTAATCACAAAACGCCTGGACGATTTTGGTATTACCAAGCATAAAACAAAGGTACCCATTCTGCGTGTTCCGGCTATTGCTTTTCTCTATATCTTAGGAAAAGCAGAAGCAGAGGGATGGAACGGTAAATTGTAAAATGGCCGGTGCAGACTTTGTTTTAAACTTTAGAAAGTGTTTCTTAATACAGAGGGGACTCCTGGAAACAGGAGTTCCCTGTTTGTAATTACAGAGATTTTGCAGTATACTGTAGATAAATCCAGGATTGAAATTTACTTAGGAAGGAATAGCGGATGGCTCAAGATTTGCAGAGGATGAGACAGGGGAAGGAAGAGCTGCAGACGGGGAAAAAACAGCAGAAGGGGAAAGGGCAGAGAGAAAAAAAGAGGGCGCTGGCGGGGCTTTTTCTGCTTTTGGCCGCAGTGCTTCTTCTCTTTGCAGCCCGTTCATTTCCGAATTTTGCCACGTGGTACAGCCTACATATATATAAAGCACTTGTGTCTTTAGCAGGGCGTTTTTTTGGGATATTTCCGATATCTGTATCGGAGTTCCTTCTATATATATTGGCAGTGTTTTTTGTCTTTTGTATCGGACGGACGATCAGAGAAGCCGTACACTCGGGAAAGGCGGCAGCCCCATTGGCCAGGTTCTTTTCAGGTTTGCTTTTGGCCGCTGGAATCCTGTTTTTTATCTATGCGGCGGCATGTGGAGTAAATTATTATCGTACATCTTTTGCAGAGGAGACTTCCCTTGAGGTGGAGGGAGGAACGGTGGAAGAGTTGAAGGAAGCGTGCCGGATGCTGACAGATCAGGTCAACGAAACTGCCTCGGAAGTTTATCGGGATGAGTCCGGTCAGATGAAGCTGACAGGAGACGTTCAGGAAAGAGCAGTGGCTGCCATGGAAAAGCTGGGAGAGAAATATGACTGTCTGGAGGGAGAGTATCCTCGGCCGAAAGGACTTGTGTTTTCCTGGATTCTTTCCGTCCAGAAACTGACAGGAATATATTCCCCCTTTACGATAGAAGCAAATTATAATACGGAAATGACAGATTATAATATTCCTTTTACAGCCTGTCATGAGCTGGCGCATCTCAAAGGATTTATGCAGGAGCAGGAGGCAAATTTTATCGGTTATCTGGCAGCGCTTGAGTCGGATGATACAGAGTTTCAGTACAGTGGGGCGCTTCTTGGATGGATCTACTGTACCAATGCTCTGCAGGAGACGGATTACGAAGCTTATCGGGAGATACGGTCAGAGCTTTGCGAAGAAGCGAAAGTTGATCTGGAAGCAAACAGCCAGTTCTGGCAGAAGTATGAAAGTCCGGTGGCAGAGGTGGCAAATGAGGTAAATGACACTTATCTGAAGGCCAACGGACAGCAGGACGGCGTTGTAAGTTATGACAGAATGGTGGAACTGATTCTTGCCTATAACCGGCAGCAGAACGGGTAAGAGTCAGATGTACAGGGAAATTTTCCTGCATATCGTGTAATAGAAAGGGGACGAAGAGGATGGAAACAGGAAGCAGACTTACAGTCCGTGCCTATCATGTTTGTTCGGTAGAGTACGGAGAAGAAAATCGAATCGATGTGGATGGCCATATGACTGTGCAGCCCGGGATTGCGGACAGCATAAAGGCCGGGGAGCCGCTGATCAGTGATATTAAAATCCGGATCATACAGCCCGATGAGCATCAGCAGCATACCAATACGGTGATGGATGTCATTCCGCTTTCCACTAAGGTGCTGGGACGGGTGGGAGAAGGGATCACCCATACCTTAACAGGTGTATATGTGATATTGACCGGAGTAGATGAAGGCGGGCGTCAGGTATGCAACTTCGGTGCCAGTGACGGGATCCTTAGGGACAAGATTGCATGGGGACGTCCGGGTACGCCGCTGGAAAGCGATATCCTGATCTCCTTTGATGTAGTGTTAAAAGAAGGTACATGGGCGGACCGGCCGGGACCGGAAGCAATCCACAGAGCATGTGACGCCTTTTGCCAGATCTTCCGCAGTCAGATGAAAAAATTTAATGGCTATAAATGTACGGAAAAGCATGTGTTTCAGGAGACTTACGAGCCGGGACGCAAGGATGTGGTAATTGTAAAAGAAGTATCCGGCCAGGGAGCGGTCTATGACACAAGGCTGTTCGGCCATGAACCCGGCGGATATGAGGGCGGCAGATCTGTGATCGATATGGGATGGATGCCGGTAATTGTGACGCCCAATGAATTTCGGGATGGAATTATGCACGCGATGGATTAAAAGGAGGATGTTTTATGGGAATCGGAACGAGTATGAAGGAAACAACACTTCATTATTACAGAGATCCGTTGGTGGAAGTCCTTTCGGAAGATACGGATGTGAATCTTCGGGGAATTGTGATCGTGGGTTCTCCTGACAAAAACGAAGACAAATATTTATCTGCCGAGAGAGTCGGCGTATCTTTGGAATGTATGAGAGTGGACGGTGCAGTTTTCTCCTGCAATGGTATTGGCAATAATCATGTAGATTATGCCCATGCTATCGAAGAGACAGAAAAAAGGGGTATACCTACTGCGGTTTTAAGCCAGTGCCCGGCAAAAGATTTTGTTGTACAGAATAAATATCTGGATGGAGTGGTATGCTATTATAAATCGAGAGATAGAATGGAGCAGGATGGCGATGAGACAAAAGTACTGGCTGAAAATACAGTAACAGAGATTGATGCAAAGAAAGCTTTGGCTTTGCTGAAGCTGAAAATGAGAAAATGGGAGGAAAAAGAGAAGGGTATATAAAGACGTATAAAACCTTCAAAGAAATTATAAAAAGTGCTTGCATTTTCTTATAAGGTGTGATATTATAATTTTCGGTCACGGTTTAAGGCAGTGATTCGACAATATAATATCCGGCTCCATGGTCAAGCGGTTAAGACATCGCCCTTTCACGGCGGTAACCCGGGTTCGATTCCCGGTGGAGTCATATGGCGCCATAGCCAAGTGGTAAGGCAGAGGTCTGCAACACCTTCATCACCAGTTCAAATCTGGTTGGCGCCTTTATAAGAGGGGCTGTCGGGAAATACCGAACTTCAGTACCCTGATATATAAAAGGAAGACGTTCCTGCAGAATCCAGGTTTTATGAAAGCCGGATTTTTCTGCCGGGTCGTCTTTTTTATTTGACAGGAAATTTTTTTCTATTAAGATTAGGGTGTCAAAAGGCATATCTAAAAGTGGCCTTTGTTTACTGCCAGCCTTTTTACGGAAAGCTGCTTCTGGATCCGATGGATTCAACAGCACTTTTGAAGGATCCTCTTTTTCCTTTTTCTCGCGCAAACGCCGGGTCCCGTCGTTATGAAAAGTTGTCTGTTCTTTAAGCAGACGGATCAACAGCTGATATTCGCTGGTATCGTCAAAATCCCCGCCACAGATATCCAGAAGCCTTTCTGCATCATGTATGACCTGGAGTGTCCTGTTATTGGCATCAAGGTTGCGCTGATGATAAATGAATGCATTATAATCATCTTTCTCGACATAGTGCTTTTGCGCTTCCGGAAGGGGAACATCCCGGGTCACCATAACTTTTGCAAGATTTGAAACACAGGTATAAAAAAGTTCCAGTAACGAAAGATTTCTGATGTTTGCAGCGATCATTATACTGGTGTGGTATAAAAAAAGTTGACAGCTTATTCTCAAGGATTTCATAATAAAAC
>NZ_JAYAZJ010000112.1:0-5289 GCF_037273965.1 Claveliimonas sp.
ACGACGCTCTTCCGATCTATTCATCGCAGGGATATTCGTTCAGAGGCATGATCTCCAGATAATTGTAGCCGTTGTTTTTTACATAGGGAATCAGGATTTTTGCCATTTCTTCATAGGTATACCAGGAATCTGCTTTGTCTGATGGCTTTTTAAAGGAACCGAAATGCAGTTCATAAATATTCAGCGGCTTCTGACGGCAGTCCGTGCGGGCTGCCATCCATTCTTCATCGTGGAAAGAATAGCCCTGCTGGTTCCTTATAACAGAGGCTGAGCCTGGACGCAGCTCCATTCCAAAGCCATAGGGATCGCAGTGCTCCACCCGGTTTCCGGATCTGTCATAAATACAGTATTTATACATCATTCCTTCCTTTGTTCCCGGAACAGAAAGCTCCCAGAAATTGCCGTCAGAAACCTTGTGCATGTCCCATTCCTGCCAGTGGTTAAAATCTCCGAATACAGTGATTCGGGAAGCGGCAGGCGCAAAGGTGCGGAATATGGTCGTTCCGTTGTTTATATGAGCGCCCAGATAGTCATAGGCATCAAAAATTTTTCCTGTATAGAATCCATAAAAATCCATGATCTTCTCCTTATAGATAATAGACATCAGTTGTGCTTTTGACTATAATATAAAAAACAGTACAGAGAATGTCCACCAACAAAACATTCTGTAAGACGGATAAGCAACCTTTTGATAAAAATGTCGCGTAATATACGAAAGGCAGCTATGAAAAGAGGACAGGCTGGGACATTCGGAAAAAACGGAAAACGAGGGAGAGTATGGATATCAGAATAGAAAAAACAGAAAAAGCCATTAAAAATGCATTTCTGGAGCTGAGGGCAAAAAAGCCTCTGGAAAAGATCACAGTTAAGGAACTGTGCGCTCTTGCATGTATCAATAAATCTACATTTTACAGCCATTACGAGGATATTTTTGCCCTGTCAGAGCTGATGGAGGCAGAAACCATTACCGCTGTAGTAAAAAATATTTCCGCGCAGCAGCAGGATCCTTTCCGGGAGCCTGAGATTTTTACCAGAAATCTTTACATGGCTCTTTTGTCCAGTAATTCTCTGATCGGTATTCTGTTTTCCGGGAAAGAAAAAGCGCGGCTGGGCGACTGTCTGGAAATGGAGCTGAAAAAGCTGATCTGGCAGAGATATCCGGAATATCAGCATGATACAGAGCGGAATATTCTTCTGTCTTTTTGTATACAGGGATGCTTTCACGCATATCTGAACCACAGGGATGAGGATCTGGATGCAGTGGTCCGAGTCAGCGAAAATGTGGTGAGAAACCTCAGACCGCTGTATTTCCGGGAGTAAACATGGAAGAAATTTCAGTGGAAATATTTCGCAGTTCCGGGAAAAGCGATCAGTTTCAGAAAAACGGAACAGATGAAACAGGAAAAGGAGAAAAACATGAGCAGAATATTGCTTTTAGAAGATGATCTGAGCCTGATTAACGGGCTTTCTTTTGCATTCAGGAAACAGGGCTTTGAACTGGCCGTAGCCAGAACGCTCAAAGAAGCAGACAGTTTGTGGGCGGATGGAAAATATGATCTTCTGGTACTGGACGTATCGCTGCCGGACGGCACGGGATTTGAATTTTGCAAAAAAGTGCGGCAGGTTTCCAAAGTGCCTATTATTTTTTTGACAGCGGCTGATGAGGAAATGGACATTATCATGGGATTGGATATTGGCGGAGACGATTATATTACAAAACCGTTTAAGCTGGGAGTGTTAGTTTCCAGAGTAAATGCGCTGCTCCGCCGGGCAAAAGATTTCAGCTCATCAGATACTCAGCTGGAATCAAATGGAATAAAAGTACTTTTACTGCAGGGGCAGGTCTTTAAAAACGGGGAACTGCTGGAACTGACTGCTGCGGAATACAAGCTTCTGTGCCTGTTTATGAGAAATCCCAATATGGTACTTACCAAGGAAAAAATTTTGGGCCAGCTGTGGGACTGCGATGGAAATTACATTGACAGCAGTACCCTTACTGTATATATGAGACGGCTTCGTATGAAGATTGAGGATAATCCCAGCGATCCTCAGATGCTTCTGACAGTCCGGGGAATGGGGTACAAATGGAATGTGACAGGGTGAGGAGCTTTATGAAAATATTTGTAAATAAAGAGATCAGAAAATTGTTTCTTGCATTATCAGTTATCTGGATGGCAGCCCTTCTGCTGACCCAGGGATTCTTATATCGGTACTTCCAGAGGATTTCTTTGTTCCTGTTACTTGTTTTTGCATTGGCAGGAGGATTGATACTGTCAGCGTGTTATTCCTGTTTCCGGAAACAGGATCAGCTTATGGAACAGGCAGTGTCACAGATCAACGGGTATCTTGACGGCAATCGCAATGCGCGTATTGAGTGTGATGACGAGGGGGAACTGTACCGGCTGTTTCACGCGGTCAATTCTCTGGCAGCGGTCTTAAATGCACATGCAGATAACCGGCTTCGGGAAAAGGAATTTCTGAAAAATACAATTTCGGATATTTCTCATCAGCTGAAAACACCGCTGGCAGCACTGAATATCTATAACGGGCTGCTTCAGGATGAGGATGTGGATCCGTCTCTGGTAAAAGAGTTTGCAGATTTATCAGAACAGGAGCTTGACCGCATCGAAACGCTGGTGCAGAATCTGCTTAAAATCACAAAACTGGATGCCGGTTCCATTATGATTGAAAAGGAAACGGAAAATGTGGCGGATATGATGGGGGACATTGAGCTGCATTTTGCATACAGGGCCAGACAGGAGCAGAAAGAAATCCTTCTGTCCGGCTCAGATAAGGTGATTCTTTTCTGCGATCGTGACTGGCTGTCCGAAGCAATCGGCAACATTGTAAAAAATGCTCTGGATCATACAGAAAAAGGAGATAAGATTCATATCGAATGGAGAGCCTTGCCTTCTGTCGTTCAAATCGTGGTAAAAGACAATGGATGCGGCATTCATCCGGAGGATCTGCACCATATTTTCAAGCGGTTTTATCGCAGCCGTTTTTCCAGGGACAGACAGGGGATCGGTCTTGGACTTCCCCTTGCAAAAGCGATCATTGAGGCACATGACGGCAGCATTGAGGTGGACAGTGAGCCGGGAAGAGGCACGGTTTTTACAATGAATTTTTTAATTCCTACAAAATTGTAGGCTGGCTGTAGGCTGACTGTAATGTTTCAGTGCTATCCTTTGTATTGTAGACAAAAAAGAACATTATCTGTCTGCAGAGCAAAGTTATTGAGAAAGAGGTGTTGCATAATGAATTTATTAGAGGTCAGAAATATCTGTAAGATTTATGGCAGCGGAGAAACTTCTGTAAAGGCACTGAAAGACGTCAGCTTTTCTGTTCCAAGGGGTGAATATGTGGCGGTTGTGGGAGAATCCGGTTCCGGAAAAAGTACCCTTTTGAATATGATCGGTGCTTTGGACATTCCTACTTCGGGAAAGGTGCTGATCGACGGCAAGGATATTTTTTCCATGAATGACCGGAAGCTGACCGTATTCCGGCGCAGGAATATCGGCTTTATCTTTCAGGCGTTTAACCTGATCCCGGAGCTGACAGTGGAACAGAACATGATTTTCCCAATGCTGTTGGATTATCAGAAGCCGGACAGAAAATATCTGGAAGAGCTTCTGACTGTACTGAATTTAAAAGATCGCCGGAATTACCTGCCAAGCCAGCTTTCCGGCGGCCAGCAGCAGAGAGTGGCCATTGGACGCGCGCTGATTACCCGTCCGGCTTTGATCCTTGCAGACGAGCCAACAGGAAATCTGGATACTCAGAACAGCAGCGAGGTGATCGCTCTGTTAAAAGAGGCGTCAAAAAAATATGAGCAGACTATTATTATGATTACCCACAATCGCAGCATCGCCCAGACCGCAGACCGGGTGCTTCAGGTGTCGGACGGAGTGCTTACTGATTTCGGGAGGTGCTGTCAATGAAAAGCTATTTAAGCCTTATTCCGATTTCTGCAAAGGTGCGAAAGAGACAGAACCGCATGACGATGCTGTGTATTATTATTTCGGTACTGCTGGTTACCGCGATTTTCAGTATGGCAGATATGGGAATCCGTATGGAAAAAAAGCGCGTGACAGAAGAGCATGGCAGCTGGCATATTATGCTGAAGGAGCCGACTGAGAAGCAGATTGATCAGATTGCACAGAGGACAGATGTTGCAGCTGTCTCTCATTATGACGCACTGAATGTTGATCTGTCTGCTGACTATACGATTCAGGGAAAAACATGCGTTATTGCAGGCGGCGATCATTCGATTCTCACGGAAATCTATGAGGATCTGACAGAGGGGCAGTATCCTGTAAAAGAGAATGAAATCTTACTTTCCAATGGAGCGAAAGAGTTACTTTCTGTAAATATCGGAGATGTGATTACCATGCATACACCGGCCGGGGATTTTGACTATAGGATTTCCGGTTTTGGAGGAGATGTTACCATTACTACAGATGCCGATGTGGTGGGGACTTTTCTGAGCTGGGATTCCTTTCAGAGTCTGGCAAAAGCAGAAGAAAGCAGGCTTGAGCCGGTATGTTTTGTACGCTTTAATGAAAATATTAATATTCGCAGGGCGATTTCAGAGCTGCGGCAGACCTATGGATTTACTGATGAAATATTATCGGAAAATACGGCTTTGCTGGGAATAACAGGATCCAGCAGCGATTCTTATATTATGGGAAATTATCTTATAGCTGTCATCCTGTTTGTTCTGGTTCTGGCAGCAGGAGTCTTTATGATCGCGGGAAGTCTGAACAGCAGAACCGCAGAGAGAACACAGTTTTTTGGAATGCTCCGATGTATTGGGGCGAGCAGGACCCAGGTTATGCACATAGTCAGACTGGAAGCTCTTTACTGGTGTAAAACAGCTGTTCCGGTTGGTGTGGCTGCAGGTATTGCAGGTACATGGATACTCTGTGCGCTGCTTCGGTTTGGGGCAGGAGCCGAGTTTGTACAGATTCCTCTGTTTGAAATCAGTGGTGTGGGGATCATCAGTGGAATTATTGTTGGAGTTTTGACAGTGCTGTTATCTTCCATTTCTCCGGCAAGACGGGCGGCGGCTGTTTCTCCGGTTGCGGCTGTTACCGGGAATTTTTATGAAAACGGAAACGCATCCCGGCCGGTCAGGAAAAACTTTCTGAAAATTGAGACAGCCCTGGGGATTCATCATGCAGTATCCTCCCGTAAAAACCTGCTTCTTATGACGGGTTCCTTTGCACTTAGTATTATTATGATTTTAAGCTTTTCTGTTCTTGTGCAATGGGTGAATATGGCGCTTAC
>NZ_JAYAZJ010000113.1:0-16478 GCF_037273965.1 Claveliimonas sp.
TTAGCTGCGCAAGCAGCGGTAAAGCAGCGTATGCTGCGAATCCGAGCTGCATGGCATAGCTGCTGCTTCCCGCATCTACCCCAGCCTGTATCCTTCTTCCACCTTATAGCCCCGGAGAAAAGCGCCTGCATCCATCCTTTTCTTTCCCGGGATCTGAAGTTCCTTTATCTTCAGCTGGCCTTCTTTTGTCTGAACTGCAAAGAAATCTTTTCCTACTTCTGTCACAGTACCGGGCACTTGATCCGTATTTTCCGATGACACTTCCGCCTTCCAGATCTTCATAGTCTTTTCGTCCCAGAACGTGTAAGCGCTGGGCCAGGGATTTAATCCCCGGATCAATCTTTCAATCTGCACTGCTTCACAGGTCCAGTCGATCCTTCCCATTTCTTTATTCAGCATACGGGCATAGGCAGTCGGACTTTCTCCCTGCTTTTCAGGTTTTAGAGTTCCCTCTTCCAGTTTTTGCAGTGTTTCCACACAGAGCGCTGCCCCTGCCGCTGCCAGTTTATCATGGAGACTTCCTCCTGTCTCGTCCGCCTCAAGAGGAATCTCTTTTTTCAAAAGCATATCCCCTGTATCCAGCCCTTCATCCATCTGCATGGTCGTCACTCCGGACACTTTTTCCCCTTCTATAACAGCCCACTGGATCGGCGCTGCTCCGCGGTATTTCGGAAGAAGGGAGGCATGAACATTAATACAGCCGTAAGGAGCCATCTGAAGGATCTTTGCCGGGAGGATCTGTCCAAAAGCGACCACAACCATCACATCAGCCTGATAACGAGCTAATTCTTCCATACATTCCGGTTCCCGGACTTTCATCGGCTGAAACACAGGAATCCCTCTTTTCAGAGCTGCCTCTTTCACCGGCGGATACTGCATTTCCTTTCCTCTTCCCCTGGGTTTATCCGGCTGCGTCACCGCAAGCACGATCTCATGTCCGGCATCTGCCAGCGCTTCCAGCGTTCCTACAGAAAACTCCGGCGTCCCCATAAAGATAACCTTCATTTATTCTTCCTCCTTATATTCGGTATCATGAAGCTCGCCTTCCACCAGATCTACATACATCTTTCCATCCAGATGATCGATCTCATGGCAGAAAGCTCTTGCAAGAAGCCCGTTTCCTTCCAGCTCTATTTCTTTCATATCCTCATCCAGAGCTTTTACCTTCACATAGTCCGGTCTTGTGACAAGTCCGGATTTTCCCGGTACGCTTAAGCAGCCTTCTTCTCCGGTCTGTTCCCCATCTGTCCCCACAATCTGCGGATTAATCAGAACAATCGGTCCTTCTCCCACATCGATCACTACGATCCTTTTTAGAATCCCCACCTGCGGCGCTGCAAGTCCTACCCCCATTGCTTCATACATGGTATCCAGCATGTCATCGATCAGTATTTTTGTCCGAAGTGTCATCTTTGTCACTTCTTTGCATGGTTTGGTCAAAACTTCATCTCCGATTTCTCTTATTTTTCTAATTGCCATATCTGTTTTTCTCCTTTTTTCTATATGTGTTATATCTCCTTTTTTGGAGACTTATTTTTATCCCGTCCCATTTGTCCAGACAGTCTCTTCACCGAAACTTTCCCGTGCATTCCTGATGAAACTTTTCTGATGAAACATTCCTGCTTAAAACAGATTCATGGGATTAAAGTCAAACTGAATGCGCATATCTTTAAATCCTGTATTGATCTCTATATACTGTTCCAGCTTATCTTTGGCCTTTATCAGCATATCATATTTATCGCTTTTTAGATAGAGTATCCTGCGATAAACATCGTTCACCTTCCCCACATAGGGACTGGCGGGACCGATGACCGCAAGCTGACCTGCCGCCCCGAGACGCTCGGCAAATCCTTTCAGATATTCTGCAGCAAGGATCAGTTTTGTCTCATCCGGCCCTGTCATCAAAATGGCCAGAAGCTCCGCTGCAGGGGGATACCCCATCATCTCCCTGTAACTCATTTCCTCTTCATAAAAAGCGCAGTAATCCTGCCGGGCCGCCGTCTGAATGCTGTAGTGCTCCGGGCTGTATGTCTGGATTACCACTTCTCCTTCTTCCCTGCCTCTGCCGGCTCGTCCCGCCGCCTGGGTAAGGAGCTGAAATGTCCGCTCGCCGGCGCGGTAATCATCACTGTAAAGAGACATATCTGCCGCCAGGATCCCCACAAGAGTAACACCGGGAAAATCATGACCTTTTACGATCATCTGTGTTCCCACAAGAATATCTGCTCCGCCGTCTGCAAATGCCTCCAGGATCTTTTCGTGCCCATCCTTGTTTCTTGTGGTATCCGCATCCATGCGGAGGATTCTTGCGCCCGGAAATTCCCGGGCTGCCATCTCTTCTATCTGCTGTGTTCCCGCCCGGAAGCCTCCAATGTGAACGGAACCGCAGACCGGACAGGCAGTGACTGCTTTCTCCTCATAGCCGCAGTAATGGCAGACCATTCTGCCGCCCCGGTGTACGGATAAGGACACATCGCAGTGAGGACATTTTACCACATGACCGCAGGAACGGCAGGAAATAAAGCCTGCGTATCCCCTTCGATTAATAAAAAGCATAGTCTGCTGTTTCTTTTCCAGCCGATCCTGTATCAATTCTCTTAACTGATCACTGAAAATAGAACGGTTTCCTTTTTTCAGTTCTTCCCTCATATCAGCAATCCATACGTGAGGGAGATTCCCTTCCCGCACCCTGCTTTTCAGCTCCAGCAGCACATACTCTCCCTTCCGGCAGCGGTAATATGCTTCCAATGATGGCGTAGCGGAGCCAAGGACCACGCTGGCGCCTTCCAGTTTTGCCCGGTAAATCGCTGTCTCCCTTGCATGATACCGGGGAACCTGCTCACTTTTGTAACTTGGCTCGTGCTCCTCATCAATGATGATCAGACCCAGATCAGGGAAAAGGGTAAACAGGGCGGAACGAGGCCCGATCATGACATCGATCTGTCCTGTCCGCGCCAGCTCCATCTGATCATACCGCTCCCCTGCTGACATGCGGGAGTTTAAAATGGAAACTCTTTCACCGAATACTCTCTGAAAACGCGTGACCGTCTGATAGGTCAGAGCGATCTCCGGAATAAGGACAATGGCCTGTTTTCCCTTTTCCACTGCTTTCTGGATCATAGCCATATACACTTCCGTCTTTCCGCTTCCCGTGACTCCGTGCACCAGATAAGTTCCGCGCTCTCCCCTGTCATAATCCTCCCGGAAGCGCCGGATTGCCATCTCCTGCTCCTTCGTATAGCAGATCTCTCTCCGACTCTGCTTCCTTGCAGCCACAGGACTTCGGTACACCTGGGATACCTCTGTTTTCAGGATTCCCTGCTCTTCCAGCGCCTTTACAACTGTGGCGCTAAGGTTCAGTTTTTTGATGGCAAAATCATACTCAAGCCGGGGGCTGTCGAGAAGGGCGGCAAGCAGCCTGGCCCTGGCTTTCTGATTTTTTTCCAGATACCAGTCCAGCTTCTTTTGGGCCTCCTCCCTGTCAGAGACAAGGAGAAGGGTCCGTTTTTGCCGTATTTTTTCTTTTTTCTTAATAGGAAGCACTGTCTTAAGAGACTGGATCATGGTTCCTCCATATGTCTCTTTCATCCAGGCGGCAAGCGCTACCAGTTTTGCCTCAATTGCCATGCTTTCCTTTGCCACACACAGGATCTCCTTCATTTTTTCCGGATCATACCCCGGCTTTTCTGAAAAGCTGACAACATAACCTTTTGTCTCCTTATTTCCCTTCCCGAAAGGAACGACTACTTCCATCCCGATGCGCAGGTCCTCTTTCAGTTTATCCGGAATCCTGTATTGAAAGATTTTATCCAGTTTTTCATGTGTAATGTCTATGATAATATCTGCGTACATACTGTTCTCCCTTTCCCTCTCTATGAACGCATATGTCCTTATAAAGAGAGGGGATCTTCTGCCATGCATCTGCTGATCAGTTCCCGGTCATCCATGGGGTAACGGATCCCACGGATTTCCTGATAAGTCTCGTGTCCTTTTCCCGCAATTAAAATGATATCTCCGTAATGTCTTGTTTTCAAAGCATAACGGACTGCCTGACGCCGGTCTTGAATTACGGTGTAATCCCCTTTCGTTCTGCAGATTCCTGACACAATATCTGCAATAATGTCCTCCGGATTTTCCCAGCGGGGATTATCACTTGTAATGATGGTGTGATCCGCCAGGCGCCCGGCTGTCTCCCCCATCTCATATCTTCTCTCTTTTGATCTTCCTCCTCCGCAGCCAAAGACAACTACCAGTCTTCCGGGAGCATATTTTCTCAGCGTCCCAAGGGCCTCCGAAAGGCTCATGGCATTGTGTGCGTAATCCAGAAAAATGCTGCATCCTTCCGGAGAGGGAATCTGCTCCATCCGTCCCGGAACATAAAGTTCTCTCATAGCTGACGCCACCGTTTCCATGGGAATGCCGTAATCCAGCAAAGCAGCGGAAGCTGCCAGAGCATTCTGTACATTAAACTGTCCCGGAAGCGGAAGGAAGATCTCACCGCTTCGTCCTTCCAAAATAAAACACATGCCCGGCCGGCCGCCGCGCACGCTGCTTTTAGAACCGATTGCCCTGTAATCGGCTCCTTCTTTCATTCCAAATGTAACTTTCCGGCATCCGCACCGATCTGTCACTTCTTCCCATGCCGGATCATCTGCATTTCCCACTCCCGTTTCACACTGAAGAAAGAGCAGATGTTTGCACTGCAGATATTCCTCCATATCTGCATGTTCTCCGGGGCCGATGTGGTCCCGGCCCAAATTGGTAAATACTCCGTATTTAAAAAAAACGCCTGACGTCCGCTGCAGCTTCAGGGCCTGTGAGGAGACTTCCATGACAGCTGTATCACATCCGGCATCTGTCATCTCTTTCAGGAATCGCTGCAGATCGCAGGACTCCGGCGTGGTGTGAATACTGGGAAAACGGCGAAGCCCGGTGTCTGTCTCTATAGTTCCTATAAGTCCCGGACGCCTTCCCGCTTTTCTTAAAATTTCCCGTATCATCCAGGCTGTTGTGGTCTTTCCCTTGGTTCCTGTCACTCCGATAATATCCAGTTTTTCGGCCGGATATCCAAAAGAAGCAGCCGACATTTCAGCCATCACACATCTTGGATCTGCCACCTGAATGACTGTCACATCTTCGGGACACACAACCATCTTTGAAACCACCACAGCAGCCGCTCCCCGCTCTGATGCTTCCCACGCAAAGCGGTGGCCGTCCTGTTCATATCCTTCGATACATATATAGACATCATCTTTTTGTACTGCCTTTGTATCATTGGTTACGCTTTTTACCTCTCTGTCTGTCGTTCCCTGGATCACCCTGTATCTGACTCGTGCAAGCAAACTGGAAAGCCGCATTTTTATCACCGGCCTGTAGGTCTTTTCTATCATTGTCACACAATCTTTCCGGAGCGTCAACTCTTTTTCGTCCGCCAAATTCCGCAGTCTCTGGAAATGGTTACTACTCGCAGGTCTGAAACGGCTGTGAATAGTAACCGGAAATGCAAAAAACAGCAGGCCAGGAGTGTTTCTCCCCCGCCCGCTGTCTGTTTTGATTTACTGTCTCTGGTCGTACTCGGCAAGATATTTCTTTACGTAATCTACGTCAGAAGGGCAGTCCACATACTCGCTGCCATACTTCTGTCTCGTCTCTTTTCCCTTTCCAGTAATAAGAAGAAGAGTTTTTCCTTCCGCGCTTTCAATGGCAGAGCGGATCGCTTCTCCCCTGTCCTCGATCATCTCATACGGACAGTTCTGGGCTTCCACATACTGCGCGATATCTTTCGATATATCCTCCACCGGCTCATATCCCGGATCCTCTGCTGTCAGGTATACCTTCCGGGCATACTGTCCGGCTACCGTTCCCAGATCTCTCCTCCGGATATAGGCTTTCTTTCCGGGGCATCCGAAAATAGACACGATCCCGTAATCTGGATATTCTTCCTTCATGGAAGAAAAAAGCTTTTCAAAACTCAGCTTATTGTGAGCATAATCCACAATGGCAATGACATTCTTATCCTTGCTTGCATACAGCTCCATTCTTCCACTGGATCTTGCCCGCTTCAGCCCGCTGTGGATATATTCTCTTGGAATCTGAAGAGCCGATGCCGCCGCGATCACTCCAAGGGCGTTTTCCACATTGAAAAGTCCCGGCATGGTAAGGACAAATTCCTCATCAAAGTCTTTACTCTTTACGGAAAAGGTTGTCTCATGTCCGTCTTTTCTGATGTTGTAGCCGTAATAATCAGCCTCCGGATTCTTCAGGCTGAAAGTCACACACGCTTTCGCTGCTTTGGCTTCCTCCAGTATACGTTCTATATGATCTGCATCCAGATTCACTACCGCTGTGTCTGTCTGTGCAAACATCAGCATTTTAGATGAGAAATAATCTTCAAAATCCTCATGTTCAATGGGGCTGATATGGTCTTCTGATATATTCAGAAAGATTCCTACATCAAAACGCATGCCATCTACACGGTGATATTTCAGCGCCTGTGAGGATACCTCCATTTCCGCATAGGTAATCTGGCTGTCCAGCGCATTTCTCAAATGCTGCTGCAGCTCCATAGCCTCCGGCGTTGTAATATGGGATTCTACTTTTGTCACCCCGTCGTAAATATCAATGGAAGAGATAACGGCACTTTCCTTTTTCCCTTGTGCCTCCATATAATCATCCACGACAGCCTTCATATAATATGCTGATGTAGATTTTCCTTTTGTTCCTCCGATCCCGGTGACAACCAGTTCTTTCCATGGCTCCTGGTAAAAGAAATTTGCCAGAATCGCCATTGCCTTCCGAATGTCTGTTACAAGAATATAGGGAATATCTTTCTCAAGCTCAAAAGCCTTTTCACTGATATAGCATACCGCCCCTTTTTCCACTGCTTCCCGCAGGTAAGCCGGCTTGAAAGCCGCGCCCTTACAGATGAACAGCGTATCTTCCCCTGCTTCTTTGGAATTGTAAGTCAGGATACGGATAACCTGGTCAGAGCTCCCTTCTGTCTTTGTCTCAAAGAGCAGCCCGCTTTTTCTCAGCAGCTCCTGATATTCCCCTATTGTATGATACTGCATTTTTGCCATGATTTATCTCCCTTAGTGTTCGCTTTTCTACTGGTACTGGGCGCCTGATCGTATAATGGATTCTCTCACCAGCACATCCATCGCATCCAGACAGAGTGTGGGAATCTCATGCTTTCCCTTAAAGACAGACAGTTCTGTACAGGCCAGTATGACTGCGTCACATCCCTTTCTCATAAATTCGCTTAATACACGGTCAAATTTGGCGCGGTCCCCTTTTTTTCCGCTCTTGATATCGTCATAAATAAGAGACATCACATCCCTCTGACGCTCAGGAGAGGGTTTTACCGGAGTAATACCAAGCTTCCTGCATTCTTTATGGTAAATCCGGGAATTAATAGTTCCATCCGTCGCCATAATACCGATTCTCTTTACATCAGCTATCTTTTCCACTGCATAAGCCACGCTCTCACGCACCATGTTGATCACCGGAACAGACACCGCTTTTTGGATCTGCTCATAATAATAATGGGACGTATTGCAGGGGATAGCAATATTTGCCGCCCCCAGCTTTTCCAGCGTACGGGCATCCTCTGTCAGGATCCGGATCAGATGGGCGCTGTCGCCGGATATAATGGATTCCGTACGGTCGGGAATGGACGCATGGCTTAAGATCACCATGTTAATATGATCCTGATCCTTTTCCGCCCTGGTGTGAGCAATCACATTTTCATAATAATAACTGGTCGCCTCAGGTCCCATGCCTCCAATTACGCCCAGGATTTTTCTTTCTTTTCTTTCTTCCATAAATTCTTTCCTTATTTGTAATATTTATTAAAATAGGAATACTGTTTCAAATGGGTCTTGAGCATCCGAAGGAAGCGCATCGGACGAAGGTCCCCTCTCATAAAGACCGGATTTACCATCCTGCCTTCTTTTACCAGCTTTTTCATTCTGGCGATCATTGCAGGGTCTTTGATGTGCTTATAGGCCACGCCCTTTGGAACGGTCATCCATAAATGTTCCTCTGTGGCCTCCTCATATGGAAGATCCCGGTGATAAATGTAATCCTCCACAAAATATTTCGCCACATTAAACCCGGAGCCTGTCACATAATAATTGCTCCTGCCCTGCCTTGTGTTGATCTCAAAGAAGCGATATGTGCCGTCGCGCATATCATATTTAATATCAAAGTTGGAAAATCCCACATAGTGCAGATCTTCCAGAAGATTCTTTACTCTTCCCATCAGCTCTTTATTCGGTTCTGTAATAATGACAGCATGGTTTCCAAGGCCGTGAGGAGTATGCTCCTCTAAAAGTACATGGCCTAAGCACATCATCTTTACTTTTCCGTTCCGGTCAGAATAGGAAGTGAGAACTCTCATATATTCATCGTTTCCGGGTATGGTATCCTGGATGATCAGCGCATCGTCATACCCTGCTTCATAGATCTGGCGGATCACATCCTCCATCTCTTTTCTGGAATCCAGCTTATAGATCTTATTCTGCGTCGGAAACGGATGTTCCCAGTAAGCAATACTGTTGGATGGCTTTACAATAACCGGGTAGGAAAATTCACATGGGAAATCAAGCCCCATATCCGGCCTGTAAATGATGGTCTTCGGATAGTCTACCCCATGCTTCTCACAGAGCTGATAGAAACGTTCTTTCTGCTGCAGGCTGTCCATCAGATCAAAGTCAATATAAGGCGCGATCACATTGGAAGCCAGTTCTTTCTTATGTCTGCTGGCCAGCGCCACATAGCTGTCTCCGCAGCCGATCAGCAGGATCTTTTTGTCTTTATGCTCATTTGCAAACCGGTTGATACGCTCCAGGAAATAATCATCCGTATCAATTTTCGGATTTCCCTCGTACACTGTGATCTGGCTGTGATAGCTGGGACCGGTCTGATATTTTCCAAATACATAAGATTTTACCTGGTACTGCTCATAAAATGCTCTTGCAACACTGTAGGTATTAATATCTCCTCCCAGAAGAACGGGAATAAACTCTCTTTCTTTGCATTCCATAACTGTCTGAAATTCTCCTTATATACATTTGTTCATACTGCCGGGACAAAAGGAATTTTGTCCCAACTGATTATAACGCTTAAGTACCCCGGCTTGTCAAGTAATGCCCCTTTATTCTTTGGGCGCTCCCGTCCAGGGCACAAAATGTTCATAGGAAATTCCAAACTGCAGAAGGATTTTTCCTATAATATGGTGGATCTGATCCTCCAGTGTGCGGGGATTATTATAAAATGTCAGGACCGGGGGCACGATGACGCACCCCAGATCCGACGCTTTCTTCAGGTTTTCTATATGGATTTTTCCAAAAGGCATCTCCCTTGGTACAAGAACAACCTTCCGTCCTTCTTTCAGGCAGACATCAGCAGCCCTTATAAGGAGATTCTCCGCATACCCCACTGAGATGCCTGCCAGTGTTTTCATACTGCAGGGCAGGATCACCATGCCGTCCGTGACAAAGGAACCGCTGGATACAGCTGCAGCCAGATCCTTTTCATCATAAATGAAATCCGCAAGCTCTGTCAGCTCTTCTAAAGGCACACTGCTTTCCAGATCCCATGTCACCTTTGCACCTTCACTCAAAATCAGATGTATTTCACAGTTTTCCGTATCTTTAAGCGCCCGCAGAAGATAATAACTCATCTCCACTCCTGTGGCGCCGGATACTCCTACGATCATTCTCATATCAGAACCCATATTCTTTCCATTCATCCATCACTTTTTTCTGCAGTTCTTCCGGATATCCGCGGAAGGACGCCTCCACCGGTCTTGTCTCCTCTGGCCAGCTGTGGAACGGCGTCAGACAGTTATAGATCACCCTTGTGGAGACGGCATCCGCCTTCTCCTTAGCACTTAAATATGCCACCAGAGGGAAAATATACTGATTCGGGATCGTCACCCGGGTATCCGGATGGTGACGGGTGGCAATGGCCCATACAAGCTGTGACAGATTGCTGGGATCGATATCGTCATCCACAACAATTACCTTTGGAACATAGGAGCCGCCTTTGGATGCAAATACCGCCTTTCCAATATTCTCTGCCAGTTTCTGGTCATCTTTTGTATCCCGGTTTTTATCTACGCTGACAACAAACCAGTGTGCCGCCGACTCCATCGGAATGAAGCATTCCCGGATCGGGAAATCCTGTTTGGACAGCACATTCTGAATGCTTGCCGCGATACTGATCCCCCAGTTTGTATGATTTTCCTCTGTGGGTACGCCTGCCACACAAAGAGGCATGATGGGATCATCACGGTATGTCATTGCTGTCACTTTAAAACATGGAACCTCTTTTCCCCGTCCGGTCCAGACATATCCGCCGTACTCTCCCATGGGGCCTTCCGGAACCAGCTCATCCAGGGACGCAAATCCTTCAATGACAATCTCTGTAGAGGCCGGCACAAGAAGGTCGTTTGTCTCACATTTCACTACATCAACCGGCTCGCCGTACCAGCCGCCCATCATCTCTCCTTCGCTCATTCCGGAAGGAAGAGGATAGCCTGCGATCATGGCAATGGCAGGATCTACGCCAAGACAGAGAGCGAAAGGCATTTCCTCTCCGATTTCTTTCCACTGAGCATAAATTTTTCCGAAATCCTGTGTCGGGATCACAACGCCTGCTATCGTCTGTGGGCCGTCCAGCATTGCACGGGAAATTGCCCAGTTTACCCAGGAGCCGTCCGGCGTTCTTGCAATAAAAATACCATATGTATTAATATAGCGTCCTCCGTCCCCATAATGAATCCAGGGGATCGGAAGCCTGGTAAGGTCAATCTCTTCCCCCAATAATTTATTCTGCTTACAGGGGCCGTCCTCCACTGTGCGGGGCGGGATCGGAGTTACATCCGGAACTTTTGACCATTCCTCCACAAGTTTTGGCGCCGGTGTATCTACAGGCAGCCCAAGAGAGAGGGCCACTCTTTTAAATGGATGTTCTTTGTCCGGGCTTAACCCAACAGGCGCCCCAAGCACCCGGAAACCTTTCTGACATCCTTTTACATTCTCGAACAGCGGCGCCGGAGCCGGAAGATCATAGGCTCTTCTTGTAATTGCCCCCATTTCCAGATTCCAGTCTACTTCCTTTGAAATCTTTACGATTTCACCGCTTTCCTCCAGCTTTTCCACATACTCGCGAAAACTTTTGATCGGTTTCATTTTTCTTCCTCCTTAAACAAACCAAACACTTCTTTTTATTCTAACACATATCGCTGTATATGAAAACCTAGGGCTGCTGTTCATTTTCTTTAAATCCTTCTCCCACTACTTCATTGGATTCCATAATAATGGTAAACGCCTCCGGATCCACCTGGCCGACGATCCGCTTAATGGTATACATTTCCTTGTTGTTGCAGGCGCACATGACAACATCCTTTTCCCTGCTGGAATAACTTCCTGTTCCTTTTAGAATAGTAGACCCTCTGCCGGAATACTGATCGATCTTCTGAGCAACCTCTCTTCCTTTTTCTGTGACGATCAGAGTCATTTTCCCCTCATCAATTCCATACATAATGCGGTCCATCACACTTGCCATCAGATAGGTCACGATCACACCGTAAATAAATCCATCCACTTCTTTAAACACGATCAGGCTTCCCAGAAGAATGGTGATCATATCCAAAACAAAGGTAATAATACCCAATGTCATGTGGGGACGCGCTTTGCGGATAGCCACAGTGATAAAGTCCTGCCCTCCCGTGGAAGATCCCCGCATAAAGATCAGAGCATAGCCGATGCCGGTCAGAACGCCCATACAAAGTGCCGCCAGAAGCCTGCTGCCTTCATAGACCGGAAGAAGCGGCGCCACATAGTCCATAAGCAGCGAAGAAATGATCATCGATTTGGCTGATTTCAGGAAAAAGATACGCCCCAGATATTTGTAACAGAAAATAGCTACCGGGACATTCAGAAGGATTGTTCCGGCTCCTACAGGAATCCCGAAAACATGATACAAAATGATCGCCACTCCGGAAAATCCCGCCACCGGGAAGTTGGCATTGAGGGCAAAATTGTAAATTCCTATGGCAAGAGCCATTCCTGCCGCCAGGTCAACCAGTATATCCGTGCCGATTTCTTTCCATTTAATCTTCTCTGTCTTCATGCTCTCCATTTCTTTTTCCTTCCCTGTTATTTTTTAGAAAACTGCCCCTTGTCACTGCATTTTCTCCATACTTTCCCCGGATCTCATCCAGAGCTTTGGCAAGTTTTTCCTGTTTTATGGACTGCTGCGCGGCGAAAGCATCCTTTTCCTTTTCTTTCTGCACTTTTTGCAGAGGTTTTTCCGGTATCTGAATATCAAAAATACTCAGCTGCTGCGGTTCATCCTCTCCCACAAGTTTGGAACTTCTTATTCCCAGCAGCCGGATGGGCTGACCGTTCCACAATTCATCAAAAAGCTGCACAGCCTCCTGGTAAATTTCCGTATCACTGCTGGTAACACGGAAAAGCTGCCTTTGATGGGAGCAGGTGTCAAATGTGGAATACTTGATCTCCACGCTTAACATTCCCGCCTTCTGTCCGGCTTTGCGAAGCCTTCCCCCTACACTTTCCGCAAGCTTCAGGAGCACCTGCTTCGCCTCCTCTCTGGTGACGGCATCTTTTGGAAGGGTTACGGAATTGCCGATCCCCTTTGCCTCCACCTTCTCTGATACCACAGGCGTGTCGTCCCGCCCATTGGCAAAATTCCACAGCATTCTTCCGTGGCTTTTCAGATGAAGCTCCAGGATCGCCGGATCAGCGCATGCCAGTTCCCCAATGGTATGGATACCGAGTTTTTTCAAAGTCTCCACGCTGGAACCTCCGGCCATGTATAGCTCTCTGACAGGCAAAGGCCACATTTTTACACGGATCTCTTCCGGGAACAGCGTATGCACCTTGCCCGGTTTTTCAAAATCCGACGCCATTTTAGCCAGAACTTTATTAGAAGAAATGCCGATGTTTACGGTAAATCCGAATTTCTTATATATTTTCTCTTTGATTTCCAGAGCTGCAGATACGGGAGAATAGAACTGATGGGCAATGCCTGTGTAGTCGAGGTAACATTCATCCACACTGACCTGTTCAATATCCGGCGTATAGGTATGAAGAAAATCCATCAGCTTTCTGCTGTAGGCCCGGTAAAGCTCATGATCCGGCGGCTCTATATGGATATCCGGGCATTTCCTTAAGGCGTTTGCCACAGGCTCACCGGTCCGGATTCCATATTTCTTGGCCGGAATCGATTTCGCCAGCACCACACCATGTCTGGATTCCTGATTCCCGCCGATAATAGCCGGAATAGTCCTGATATCCGCCTTTGCTCCATTCTTCAACTGTTCTACTGCCGTCCAGCTAAGATAGGCGGAATTTACATCAATATGGAAAATTGTCCGTGGCATGCTCCTTCTCCTTTCTGCCAATACTGACCAAGAATATGTCTATTGTAACATATCAGCGCCGGTGCACAAGGGGTAACTACGCTGCTGACTGCGTAATCCTCCCTGCACACCGGCGCTGTTTTCTTCTGAAATCTTCCTAAGATTTTCTAAGAAACTATTTTTAAATTTTCTTTTACCATGGCTTTCAGCCTGCCGTCCGACTCGTCGATAAGAATGGTATCACCGCTTCCTACATTTCCTTCCAACATAAGCCTTGCAGCCGTTGTCTCTACATTTTTCTGGAGATATCTCTTCATAGGTCTTGCCCCGTACATCGGTTCATAGCCTCCCTGAATGATATGTTCCTTCGCCGCCTCTGTCAGCTCAATGCCGATCTCCCTGTCAGCCAGCCGCTTATTCAGGTCTGCCACCAGCAGATCTATGATCTGTCCGATATCTGTTCTCGTCAGCGGCTTAAACATGATCGTCTCATCCAGACGGTTCAAAAACTCCGGGCGGAAATGAGCACGAAGCTCATTCATGACTGCCTGCTGGCTTTCCTCTTTGATATTTCCCTGATCGTCAATACCCTCCAGCAGATAGCCGGATCCGATGTTTGAAGTCATGATCAGGATCGTATTCTTAAAGTCAACGGTCCGTCCCTGGGAATCGGTGATCCGCCCGTCATCCAGTACCTGAAGAAGTACATTGAATACGTCAGGATGGGCCTTCTCGATCTCATCAAAGAGAACAACAGAATAAGGCTTTCTTCTTACCGCCTCTGTCAGCTGTCCTCCCTCGTCATATCCTACATATCCCGGAGGCGCTCCAATCAGTCTTGACACGGAATACTTCTCCATATACTCACTCATGTCAATACGGACCATATTGTTCTCATCATCAAAAAGACTTTGTGCAAGAGCCTTGGCAAGCTCAGTTTTTCCTACACCGGTAGGACCCAGGAAAAGGAAGGAACCGATAGGCTTTGTCGGATCCTTGATCCCTGCTTTGGAACGGATAATTGCTTCTGTCACCAGTTCCACTCCTTCGTCCTGACCGATGACTCTTTTGTGAAGTTCATCCGCCAGATGGAGGGTCTTGCTCCGCTCGCTTTCATTCAGTTTTGCCACAGGGATTCCTGTCCATCTGGATACGATCTTGGCAATCTCATCTTCATTGACGCTCTCATGCACCAGATCCAGATCTTCCTCTTTAATCCTTGCTTCCTCTGCTTCCAGCTGTTTTTTCAAGCCCGGCAGCCTTCCGTACTGAAGTTCCGCTGCCTTTTCCAGATCATAGGACTGCTGTGCCTTCTGGATTTCTTTTCCGATCTGCTCGATCTCCTCGCGCAGCTTCTGTACCCGCTCCACGCTGCCTTTCTCATTGTCCCACTGTGCCTTGCGGGTCGCGAATTCTTCTCTTTGCTGGGCCAGCTCTTCCTGAATATGCTCCAGCCTTTCTTTGCTTAACCGGTCTTCCTCTTTTTTCAGAGCCGCCTCTTCTATCTCAAGCTGCATGATCTTTCTTTGAAGTTCATCCAGCTCTGCAGGCATGGAATCCAGTTCTGTCTTGATCATGGCACAGGCTTCGTCTACCAGGTCAATGGCTTTATCCGGAAGGAAACGGTCGGAAATATAGCGGTTGGACAAAGTTGCTGCCGCCACAAGAGCTCCGTCCGCAATCTTCACTCCATGGAACACCTCGTACCGTTCCTTCAGTCCTCTTAAAATAGAAATGGTGTCTTCTACAGTAGGTTCATCCACCGTAACCGGCTGGAACCTTCTCTCCAATGCTGCATCCTTCTCAATGTACTGCCGGTATTCATCCAAGGTAGTCGCTCCGATACAGTGCAGCTCGCCCCGTGCCAACATGGGCTTCAGCATATTTCCGGCATCCATGGCTCCGTCTGTTTTTCCTGCTCCCACAATAGTATGAAGCTCATCAATAAACAGAATGATCTTTCCGTCACTGTTCTTCACCTCTTCCAGCACAGCTTTCAGACGTTCCTCAAATTCACCTCTGTACTTTGCACCCGCTACGAGAGCGCCCATGTCAAGGGAAAATATCGTCTTGTCTTTCAACGTCTCCGGCACATCTCCGCGGACGATCCTCTGTGCCAGGCCTTCCACTACCGCGGTCTTACCGACGCCGGGTTCTCCGATCAGCACCGGATTATTTTTGGTTTTTCGGGAAAGGATACGGATCACATTTCGTATTTCACTGTCACGGCCGATCACCGGATCCAGCTTCTGATCCCTGGCTCTCTCCACAAGATCTGTCCCGTATTTTGTCAGGGTATCATACGTTGCCTCCGGATTATCGCTGGTAACTTTCTGATTGCCTCTCACGGTAGAAAGGGCCTGCAGGAAACCTTCCTTTGAAATTCCCATCTCACGAAACAGTTCCTTCATCTCCCGGCTGGGGTATTTTAAAAGAGCAAGAAACAGATGTTCCACAGAGACGTACTCATCACCCATCTGTTTCATCTCGTCCTCCGCGTGGATCAGAACCTTATTCAGATCCTGTCCTACAAAGGCCTGCCCGCCCTGGACTTTAGGCCGCTTTGCAACTGCCTGCTCCGCCCGGTTGGCAACATAGTTTTTGTCAAGTCCCATCTTTTCCATCATTTTCAGGATCAGGCCATCTTCCTGTGTCAGAAGCGCATAGAAAAGATGCTCCTGACAAATTTCCTGATTTCCATACTCCATGGCGATCTTTTCGCAGTCCTGAACGGCCTGCAGGGACTTTTGTGTAAATCTATTGATATTCATAAATAAAACTCCCTCCTAACTGCTATTGAAAGGGCGCCTATTGGCACCCTGGTTTTCTTGTTCTACCAGAACTATAACACAGTTTTATTAGCACTGTCAATAGGTGAGTGCTAATTCATTTAAATTGCCTTAACCAATTTTTTTGGAAAACCTCAAAAAAGCTTGATTTTACGGGCTTTTTCGGGCTTTCCAATTTTTACATTTTTTCAAAAAATGGCTTACTACACCATTTCTACACCAATTTCAGAATCGGGGACCTCCAAAATCCCCTGTAAATTCAAGGAAATCTGAGTTAATTTACTACACCATCA
>NZ_JAYAZJ010000114.1:0-5841 GCF_037273965.1 Claveliimonas sp.
TCAGAGCCTTTTCCTCCCGGGCAGGAATAAGCTCTTTTGTCAGGGAATAAAGATCATCCAGAATTTCTGTTTTTTCCTCTTCATAGACACTGCACCTTACTTCCAGAGAGGCCTCCAGTCCGAAAATCCTCATCTCCCCGTCCTCATCCATTCGAATGTCTATATTTTCATCTGTAAGCGAAGCCTGAATGTCATGGTACATAGTATCTTCTGCCCCGTAACATTCTAACTTTCCCTCAAAGGGAATATTTTGCTCCACCCATTCCATCTTCTGCTCCTGTGACTCATAAAGACAAAACAGCTGAATCTCTCCTCTAAGCAGCAGCTCATCTGTTCCAAGTCGGGTATCCAGCTTTCTTAAGTTCGCCTCTCCATAGAGGAGTGTACCTATATTTTCTTTTGAAGCCGGAATCTTCATCTCTTCCTTGATCCGGTATATGTCTTTTTTCATCGAATGCAGCTTCAGTATTTCCTCTGTCCGGAAGCGTTTATAGACCGGTTCAGAAGTCTCCACATCTGTTGTCAGGATTTCCTCACTCTCTCCCTCTGAGCTGACTTCAAGGTCAACTGCCACCCGGATATTCAATTTTCTGGAATGAATAACGGTTACATTCAGCTCTGCGAAAGATGATCTGACATATAGTTTTCCCACTGGTTCATCTTCCATATACACCATCTCTTCAAAAGACAGTTTCCCCTGAAGCGCCGATACCTTCTGGATCTCATTTTCTGTTTCATACAGGATCTGATAGGTAATCTTTCCTGTGATCCTGGCATAATTTTCCGTCATCTTAATGTCCTCTACCCGCACGCGGCCTCCTGCCAGAATGACTTTCGCCACATCTTCTCTGACATCCGGCACATTGACATCCTCATCCACATAAAACTGATCCGTCACCCTTTTTCCTGTCTGTATACAGTGAACTGCCTTTCTGACTTCTTCCACTTTTATTTCCTCCTTTTTCACTCATCAAATCGGATTTTTTTTGCACTATACGGCATCTTTACCGCCACATAAGGGCAGGTCTTTTTTTCTTTAGCTTCCTCCTCTGATTCCGGACCTTTCAAATAAGTCCGTATGTAAATGGCATTCTTTGTCTCATAAAGTTCCCTGACTTCTGCCTGATATCCTTCCGTGTCCTTTTCTCCGTATCCTCTCACAATATAAAGCATCCCCTGATCTCCGTAGGAAATCTTCATGGGGTCCTCCTTTTTCTGTTCAATCTGCTTTTGCAGCTCTTTTGGCAGCTCTTCTTCCTTTACTACTGTATATTCGATATCGCCGGTTTTTTCTTTGTCCTCTTTTACCACACTGCAGCCTGCAGACGACGAAACAAAAATCAGCAAAACAACGCAAAGCGTGCAAAGCAGCCTCCTTTGTTCTTTCATATCTTTGTACCATGCAGTTATTTCTCTTTATCATCATACACGCCACCCCTTTGAAAAATGACAGTTTTATGGTAAGATGTGGTAAGATGTCTGAGAAATATCTGAAAGTATAAAAAGAAAGGCTGCAGTAATATGATAAGATTTATTTGTATCGTAATTGTTCTGTTTCTGTACCTGGTCATCGGCATTCCCGTTCTCCTCATAGAAAACGTAGTTGGCCTTGTCAGCAAAAGAGCAAAAGACTATTCCTGTCTCCGGATGGTGCAGTGGACGTTCCGGCTCATGCTGAAAATTGCCGGAGTGAGCGTAACTGTGATCGGAGAAGAAAACATCCCGGATGAACCGGTCCTTTATATAGGAAATCACAGAAGCTATTTCGATATTCTGCTGACCTATTCCAGGTGCCGGCGCCTGACAGGCTATGTTGCCAAAAAAGAAATGCTCCGCTATCCTCTTCTCCGTGACTGGATGAAAAACCTTTACTGTCTCTTCCTCGACAGAAGCACGCCGAAGGAGGGACTCAAAACCATTCTGACTGCTATAGAATATATCAGAAGTGGAATTTCTATCTGCATCTTCCCGGAGGGAACAAGAAATACAGGCGAAGAACTTTCTATGCTGCCATTTAAGGACGGTGCGCTGAAGATTGCTGAAAAGACAGGATGTCCTATCATCCCCATGTCCATGAACAATACACAGGCAATCTTTGAAAAACATCTGCCTTTTGTCAGAAAAGCCCACGTGGTACTGGAATATGGAACCCCCATTTATCCGGACAAACTGGACAAAGAAACCAAAAGGCATCTGGGCGCATACTGCCAGAATATCATCCAGGAAACAATCATAAAAAATCAGTCCCTGGTATAGTTTTTTTACATTCTTTTTACAACTGTAAAAAAAACGTGGTATAATAATTGCACCATGTGCAATTCAAGCTGATAAATCAGCTTGCCCCGCTTTGCGGGGATTATACCTGGCAATCCACGGCTTGAAAAGTAAATACCGCTCCGCGGTGCTTCCTTTTCTGCGCACGTGGTATAATATCCGCGTAAGCAATGAGCCATGCAGAAATACAAGAGGGACAAATGCATGCTTGCATGCAATTTGGACGTCTTGCATTTCTATAGGGCGAAAGCCCGCGAGCGAGGTCCCGAAGGGGGCGAGCTTGCATGGCGAATGTTCTGTTAAGGCATAAATACCGCTTTGCGGGGACGAGGCCCGCGAGCGAGGTCCCGAAGGGGGCGAGCTTGCATGGCGAATGTTAACTGCCAGAGACACCATGTCTGCTGACGCAGACATGGAATAAAAAGGTACTAAAAGGAGTTTAAAAGGAACAATGAACAGACACGACCTTACCCTGCTTACTGACTTCTATGAACTTACTATGATGCAGGGATACTACGAAAAGGGGCAGAATGAAACCGTCATCTTTGACGTATTCTTCCGCCAAAATCCAAGCGGAGGCGGATATTCTATCTGCGCCGGACTGGATCAGATAATTGAATATGTAAAAAATTTGAATTTCACTTATGAGGATGTGGATTATCTCCGGAGTCTGGGGATCTTCAGCGAAGATTTCCTGCACTATCTCGGAGGCTTCCACTTTACGGGAGATATTTATGCTATTCCCGAAGGAACGGTAGTCTTTCCAAAAGAACCGCTCATTAAGATTATTGCCCCTATTATGGAAGCACAGCTCGTAGAGACAGCGATCCTGAATATCATTAATCATCAGTCCCTGATCGCCACAAAGGCTTCCCGTGTCGTCTTTGCCGCTAACGGGGACGGTGTAATGGAGTTTGGACTCCGCCGTGCCCAGGGACCCGATGCCGGCCTTTACGGCGCCCGCGCCGCAATGATCGGCGGCTGTGTTGGAACTTCCAATGTTCTGGCAGGCCAGCTTTTTGATGTACCGGTACTTGGTACCCATGCGCACAGCTGGATTATGAGTTTTCCGGATGAATATACTGCTTTTCGCGCTTATGCAGATCTTTATCCTGACAACTGCACCCTTCTTGTAGACACCTATGATACCCTGAAATCGGGTGTTCCAAATGCAATCCGGGTATTCCAGGAAATGAAAGACAGCGGAAATCCTCTGAAGCGGTATGGCATACGTCTGGACAGCGGGGATCTTGCCTATCTCTCCAAGGAAGCGCGGAAAATGCTGGATGAAGCCGGATTTAAAGATGCAGTCATTGCCGCTTCCAACGATCTGGATGAATACCTGCTTCATGATTTAAAAATGCAGCAGGCGGCCATCACTTCCTGGGGCGTAGGAACAAATCTGATCACCTCTAAAGACTGCCCATCCTTTGGCGGTGTTTACAAACTGGCAGCTATTCAGGATGAATCAGGTGCCTTTATTCCTAAAATAAAAATTTCCGAAAATACGGAAAAAATCACAAATCCCGGAAACAAAACCATTTTCCGGATTTATGATAAGACCACCGGCAAAGTCCGCGCTGATCTGATCTGCTTTGCAGATGAAATTTTTGATCCAAGCGAAGATCTTCTTCTCTTTGATCCGATCGAAACCTGGAAAAAGACAAAGCTGCCCGGCGGATCTTATACTATGCGCGAAATTTTAGTACCTGTTTTCCGCAAAGGAGAATGTGTGTATCAGTCTCCTTCCGTTATGGAAATCGCAGAATACTGCAAACAGGAAAAGAAAACACTGTGGGATGAGACAAAGCGTCTTTTCTATCCACATCAGGTATATGTTGACCTTTCTGAAAGCTTATATCAGGTAAAAAAATCCCTTCTTGACCAGATGGGTATGGACTAGAATATTAAGGAGTGTTAATTTTATGAATATTATTGTACTTGCAGGAGGCTACAGCAACGAAAGAGATGTTTCTTTAAGTTCCGGAGGAAGCATTTGCAAAGCTTTGAGAGAACGGGGCCACAACGCCTATCTTCTTGATGCTTTCCTCGGCCTTCCTACAGCACCTGACAATCTGGAGGAAGTCTTTACTATTCCCGGCGGCGGACTTGAGATCGCTTCCGGCATTCAGGTAACCGAACCTGATCTGGAAGCATTAAAAGCTTCACGCCCCGGTGATTCAGCAAGCTATCTGGGGCCCAATGTTCTGGAGCTGTGCCGCATGGCGGACATCACATTTATGGCTCTTCACGGCGGCTTTGGCGAAAACGGGAAAATACAGGCAACCTTTGATACACTTGGAATCCGCTATACAGGGCCTAATTCTCTGGGCTGTGCTTTATCAATGAACAAAGGAGTTACCAAAGAAATTTTCCAGATGCAGGGAGTTCCTACTCCGGTAGGGCTTCATGTACCCCACTCCCAAAAAGATCTTCCTCTTTCCGATCTTGGCTTCTCTCTTCCCGTTGTAGTGAAGCCCTGCTCCGGAGGATCCAGCCTTGGCGTACACATCGTGCATACGGATGAAGAATACCGTGAAGCGATGCGCCAGTCTTTCCTGAAAGAGGATGAGGTTGTAATTGAGCCTTTTATCAACGGAAGAGAATATGCATGTGGTATTTTTGACGGAAAGGCGCTTCCTCTGGTAGAAATTGTTCCATCAGACGGATTTTTTGATTATGCCCACAAATATCAGCAGGGCGGTGCGTCAGAAATCTGTCCTGCCACTTCTGTAGACGCAAAAACGACAGCTATGATCCAGGAAGCCGGCGAAAAAGCCTACAAGGCTCTGCGTCTGGATGTATATGCAAGAGCTGATTTTATTGTAGATAAAGAAACGGAGGAATTTTACTGTCTGGAAGTAAACTCTCTTCCGGGTATGACATCCGCAAGCCTTCTTCCCAAAGCAGCAAAAGCAGCAGGATATGAATATGGGGAATTTTGCGAGCTTATCATACAAAAATCTCTGGAAGCGAGATATCAGTAGCTGATTCATTGTCAAAAACAAAAGGGAGATTATCATGAAAAATCTGACGATAGAAAATATAACTAACGCCTGTGGCGGTACTTATCACGGCGATCCTTCCCTCCTTGCAAAGGAGGTAAGCATGGTTACCATAGACAGCCGCCGCCTTGCAGATGACTGCCTGTTTGTGGCAATACACGGCGAAAGGGTCAACGGTCACAAGTTTATTCCTGATGTTATCCGACAGGGTGCACTGTGCGCCGTTTCTGAAGAAGATCTCGGAGAGACTTCTGATCCTTATATTCTTGTAGATTCTACAGCCCAGGCTCTTCTTGATATTGCAAAGCTGTATCGGGATTCTTTTGACATTAAAGTGGTGGGCATCAGCGGCAGTGTCGGAAAGACCAGTACAAAAGAAATGATTGCTTCTGTGCTTTCACAGAAATTCAATGTGCATAAGACACAGGGAAACTTAAACAGTGAATCAGGACTTCCCCTTACTGTCTTTGACCTTCGGGAAGAACACGAAGTTTCTGTTCTGGAAATGGGAATCAATCATTTTGGAGAAATGCGCAAGCTTTCCACAGTGGCAAGTCCGGAT
>NZ_JAYAZJ010000115.1:0-43720 GCF_037273965.1 Claveliimonas sp.
TTAACAAAGTTTAACTTTGTTACGTCCCAGATTGCTTTTATGCCAGCTTCTCGGCAATTGCTTTAATGAAGTTTTCGCTGTTGAGTACAGTCGGATTTTCTATTGTTGTAATGAGTGCCAGGTCTTTTGTCATTTTGCCTTCCTCGATCGTATCGATAGTGGCTTTTTCCAATTTATCTGCAAAATCCTGAAGTTCTTTATTTCCGTCCAGTTCACCTCTCTTGCGAAGCGCTCCTGTCCATGCAAAGATAGTTGCCACAGAATTTGTAGAAGTTTCCTCGCCTTTCAGGTGCTTATAGTAATGACGCTGTACTGTTCCATGTGCTGCCTCGTACTCATAATAGCCTTCCGGGGATACGAGAACAGAGGTCATCATAGCAAGGGAACCAAATGCAGAAGATACCATATCGCTCATGACATCACCGTCATAGTTTTTGCAGGCCCAGATATAGCCGCCTTCTGATTTCATTACACGTGCCACAGCATCATCGATCAGAGTGTAGAAATATTCAATGCCTTCTTCCTTGAATTTTGATTCAAATTCTTTCTCATAAATTTCCTGAAAAATATCTTTAAATGTATGGTCATATTTTTTGGAAATTGTATCTTTTGTCGCAAACCAGAGATCCTGATGAGTGTCCAGCGCATAACTAAAACAGCTCCTTGCAAAACTTGCGATAGAATCATCGATATTGTGCATTCCCTGTACAATACCTGCACCGGTAAAGTTATGTACAAGCTCTCTTGTCTCGCTTCCATCTTCTGCTGTATACACAAGCTCTACTTTTCCGGCTCCCGGAATCTTCATCTCTGCCCCTTTATAGACGTCACCATAAGCATGTCTTGCGATGGTGATCGGTTTCTTCCAATTTTTCACACAGGGTTCAATCCCCTTTACAACAATAGGTGCTCTGAATACAGTGCCGTCCAGGATTGCACGAATGGTTCCGTTAGGACTTTTCCACATTTCCTTCAGATCATATTCCTTCATACGCGCTGCATTAGGTGTGATTGTCGCACACTTTACGGCAACTTTATATTTTTTTGTCGCGTTGGCAGAATCCACAGTCACCTGATCATTTGTTTCATTGCGGTGCTCAAGACCCAGATCATAATACTCGGTGTTCAGTTCAATAAATGGTTCCAAAAGATTCTCCTTGATCATTTTCCAGAGAATCCTTGTCATCTCATCTCCATCCATCTCTACAATAGGGGTGGTCATTTTGATTTTTTCCATTTTTTGTATTCTCCTTTTCTTCTTTCTGGTTTACATTTGCTTTCCCATCTCCACTGCTCTTCTGTCAGCTATTCTTCAATATGAAGATTTTCCATCGCTTTCATTACATGAGCATTGGCAAGTCTTTCTGCCTGATCTTCGTCTTTCCCTTTGATGGCTTCCAGAATGGCCCTGTGCTCCTCGATAGATTTTTCTGCACGTTCCCTGGATTCCACGGAATGTGTACGGGCCATTTGTACATATTTGTGAAAATCAGATAATACATGTTCCAGTATACGACTATTGGAAGCCTCATACAAGACCTTGTGAAATTTTCCGTCCAGTTCAGATACCTGCACTGCCTTCTCTTCATTTTTCCGTTTCAAATGAAATTCTGACAGAAGGATAACTTCTTCCAGCTCTCCAATCTGTTCCGGCGTAATATATCTTGTCGCCCACCTGGCACACATCCCTTCCAGCATGGAACGGATCTTATAAATATCATGCACATCTTTTTTGGAAATCCCTGTCACATAAGCACCTTTATTTGGAACAATCGTTACAAGTCCTTCCAGTTCCAGCTGGCGGAGCGCCTCCCGGACCGGAGTTCTGCTGACCCCCAGCTCTTCGCCTATGGTAGTCTCGCGCAGCTCATCGTGTTCCTTGTAAACTCCTGATAAAATGTCATTTCTAAGCCTTCGGAACACTCTCCCCCTAAGAGACTGATCCTGATATTCCTCCATCTTTATTCCTCCTGTGCAGTCAGAGTAGTTCCTGTCTTCCGGCATGCATCATCAATTACCTTCAAAAGTTCTTCGTCTGTCAATACAGTAACACGGCCGCTTTCATATTCCTGATCCACCCATGTTTTTACCATAGCCACAACTTCTGAATTTTTATCTACCTGCTTTGCCTCCGGCAAGTGGAAATATGTATTGATCCAGTGGGCGATTCCTGCCAGTCCGGATGTATTGGATACTGCCACAAGAGGCGGACGGTTCAGGAATTTATCTGTATCAAACACATTATAGATCTCTTCATTTTTCAGAAGTCCGTCTGCATGGATCCCGGCTCGGGTTACATTAAAATTTTTCCCTACAAAAGGTGTTCGGGAAGGAATATGGTAACCGATTTCCTTCTCATAATATTCAGCAAGCTCAGTGATCACTGTCGTGTCCATACCATCCAGTGTTCCTCTAAGCTGGGCATATTCAAATACCATTGCCTCCAGAGGCGTATTGCCGGTTCTCTCCCCGATTCCAAAGAGAGAACAGTTGACTGCACTTGCTCCGTACAGCCACGCTGTAGAAGAATTGCTGACTGCCTTATAAAAGTCATTGTGCCCGTGAAATTCAATCAGTTCACTGGGTACCCCTGCATGAACTCTAAGTCCATAGATAATGCCCGGGATTGATCTTGGGATCACAGCCCCCGGGTAATTCACTCCATATCCCATGGTATCACAGACTCTGATCTTGACCGGAATCTGATACTCTTCCATCAGATTCATAAGTTCCAGACAAAACGGGATCACAAATCCATAAATGTCTGATCTGGTAATGTCCTCCAAATGGCACCTGGGACTGACTCCTGTCTCCAGACATTCTCTTATGACAGAAAGATAGTGCTCCATCGCCTGCTTTCTTGTCATTTTCAGCTTGTAAAAAATGTGATAATCCGAACAGCTTACAAGGATTCCCGTTTCTTTCATGCCGATTTCCTTTACCAGCTCAAAATCTTTCTTACTGGCCCGGATCCAGCTTGTGATCTCCGGAAATTTGTATCCTTTTTCCATACACTGATACACGGCATCTCTGTCCTTCTTACTGTACAAAAAAAACTCACACTGCCGGATCTTTCCGTTTGGGCCTCCCAGTCTGTGAAAATAATCGTAAATATCTACAATCTGTTTTGTACTGTAAGGCGCCCGGGACTGCTGTCCGTCCCGGAAGGTTGTATCTGTGATCCAGATCTCTTCCGGCATACTGTGGGGCACAATCCTGTCATTAAATGCAATTTTCGGTATCTCATCATAATGGAACAGATTTCTGAACACATTGGGTTTCTCCACATCTACAAGGGGATACATGTGCTCTTCCAGCTGTAGCAAATTCGTATGTCTGTCCAAATAAACCTTCCTGTCTTCCATTTTTCATCTCTCCTCCAGAATATTCTTGTATAATTGTATACAATCATACATTTAAAGTCAAGCAAAAACACTCTGAAGTAACAAAATCTTCCTGATTTCTTGTCACTTCAGAGTGTTCTCTTATATGCTGCGGCCTGGATGCAGGCTCCTGCACCCAGGCTTTTGCCGCTTAATATAATTTTGCTCCAATCTCCTTCGGACTGTATCCTACATCTTCCAGAGCTTTGATAATCTCACGCTTATGTTCTGTACCAAAAGCCTCTAATGTGATACGAAGTTCTACTGCGGCATTACGGTTTGTGCTGACAAACTGATTATGCTCCAATTTAATAACATTTCCCTGGGCATTTGCAACGGCTGTCGCCACATTCACCAGTTCTCCCGGCTTATCCGGAAGCAGAACAGAGATCGAGAAAATTCTGTCTCTCTGGATAAGTCCATGCTGGACGATAGAGGACATAGTAATCACATCCATGTTACCGCCGCTCAAAACAGACACCGCCTTTTTGTTCTTAAGATCCATTTTCTTTAAGGCTGCAACTGTGAGCAGGCCGGAATTTTCCACGATCATCTTATGATTTTCCACCATATCGAGAAATGCGCCGATCAGCTCATCGTCCTCTACTGTAATGATGTCATCTACATTTTCCTGTATATATGGAAATACTTTTTCTCCCACACGCTTAACAGCCGTGCCATCTGCAATAGTATTAGCGCTTGGCAGCGTTACCGGCTCACCTGCTTCCAGCGCCGCCTTCAGGCTTGCTGCAGCTGCAGGCTCAACGCCGATCACTTTGATCTTGGGATTCAGCATTTTTGCAAGAGTAGATACACCAGTGATGAGTCCGCCCCCGCCTACAGGTACCAGAATATAATCTACTGTAGGAAGTTCCTGGATGATCTCCATAGCAATCGTCCCCTGTCCTGTTGCTACTTCAAGATCATCGAACGGATGAACGAATGTCAGTCCTTCTTCCTCTGCCAACTTCAGTGCATATGCGCAGGCATCATCATAGACATCCCCATGGAGTACCACCTCTGCGCCATAACTCTTGGTCCGGTTTACCTTGATAAGCGGCGTTACTGTCGGCATTACAATGGTTGCCCTGCAGCCGAATTTCTGTGCTGCAAAAGCAACACCCTGTGCGTGATTTCCGGCAGAAGCTGTAATCAGGCCCCTCTCTCTTTCCTCTTCCGACATTGTACTGATCTTATAATAAGCACCTCTCACTTTATAAGCCCCGGTATACTGCATATTTTCCGGCTTCAGGTAAATCCTGCCGCCTGTCTGCCGGCTTAAATACTCGCTGTACACCAGCTCTGTAGGAAGAGTTACCTTTTTTACCAGTTCGCTTGCCTGCTCAAAATTTTCCAGTGTCAGTTTTTCCATTTTTCTCTCCTGCCTTTCTTTATTCATTGTCATTTGGTGATGCAAAAAGCGCGTCTACAAAAGTATCAGCGTCAAATTTCTGAAGATCCTCAATCGTTTCTCCCACTCCGATATATTTTACAGGGATACCAAGCTCCGCCTGAATAGCCACTGCAATGCCGCCTTTGGCAGTGCCGTCCATTTTTGTGAGAATAATTCCGGTAATATCAGCTACTTCTTTGAACTCTCTGGCCTGCTGAAGTGCATTCTGTCCGGTCGTGGCGTCCAGAACCACCAAAGTCTCACGAAATGCTTCCGGATATTCCCGATCTACAATGCGGTTCATCTTGCGCAGCTCTTCCATCAGATTTTTCTTGTTATGAAGCCGTCCTGCCGTATCGCAAAGAAGCACATCCGCATGTCTTGCCTTCGCTGCCTGAACAGCGTCATAGACAACTGCCGCCGGATCAGATCCTTCCTGACCTCCGATCAGCTCTGCCTGGGCACGGTTTGCCCATTCTTTCAGCTGTTCTCCAGCCGCTGCACGAAAAGTATCGGCGGCAGCCAGCACAACTTTCTTATTCTGTGCCCGGAGCTTTCCTGCCAGTTTTCCTATGGTAGTGGTCTTTCCCACTCCATTAACTCCTACCACCATAACTACGGAAGTCTTTTCCTCAAACTCATAGGCAGTCTCTCCTACATCCATCTGTTCCTTAATACTGTCAATTAAAATCTGACGGCATTCCTGCGGTTCTTTAATGTGGCGCTCTTTAACCTTGGCTCGCAGATCATCCAGAATTTCTTCTGTGGCCTGTACGCCCAGATCACCCATAATCAGAACTTCCTCTAATTCTTCATAGAAATCCTCATCAATATGGGAAAAGCCATGAAATATACTGTCCATCCCGGATACGATATTTTCTCTTGTCTTGGCAAGCCCGGATACCAGCCGTTTAAAAAATCCCTTTTCCTCTGCCATTTCTTTCCTCCTTTTCCCCTTTATCCCGCCTTATGCTGTTTCTCCATCTCTGCCAGCTCATTTTCAAGAAGACTGACTGAAACCATAGTAGAGACGCCCTTTTCCTGCATGGTGATTCCATACAGACGGTCCGCTGCTGTCATTGTTCCACGGCGGTGGGTAATCACAATAAACTGTGTATTCTTTGTCAGCTTATGAAGATATTTTGCAAATCGGGTCACGTTAGAATCATCCAGCGCTGCTTCAATTTCATCCAACAGGCAGAAGGGTGACGGTTTCAGATTCTGTATTGCAAACAGAAGCGAAATTGCCGTCAGAGCCTTTTCCCCTCCCGATAACTGCATCATATTTTGCAGCTTCTTGCCCGGCGGTTGTGCAATGATCTTAATTCCCGCCTCCAGAATATCTTCATCTTCCATCAATTCCAGCGTACCTTTCCCTCCGCCAAACAGCTCTTTAAATACTTTATCAAACTCTGCGGCAATCCTGCCGAACTGTTCGGTAAACTGTCTGCGCATTGCCTCATCCAGCTCTGCAATGATCTTTTCTAAGGTTGCTTCTGCTGTCGTCAGATCATCGTGCTGGCCTTTGAGAAATTCGTACCGCTCTGATACATTTTTGTAATCCTCGATCGCGTTGACATTGACAGAACCAAGTGCACGGATCTCACTTTTCAGCGTCTGTATCCTCTTTTTCATAAAGGCAAGATCTGTCAGATTCTTATCTCTAAGTTCCAGTGCATGATTGTATGTGATTTCATATTCTTCCCACATATAATTGATCTGTCTCTCTGAAGACTGTTCATAATCTTCCTTTCGGCTTTCCAGACGGAAAATTTCTTTATCCAGGTCTGACATATGTCTGGAAAGTTCTTCCCTTTTGCCAAGAAAGGTCTTATGCTGTCTGTTCAGCTCATCCCTTTGGAGGACATCCGCTTGAATCTGTTCTTCAATTTCTTCAAAAAGTTCTTTGGAATCTTCTATTGTTTTACGGATATCTGCAATCTGCTCTTCCTTTTCCCGAATTTCTCTGGACGTATCTTCCTTACTCTCGCCAAGTCCGCTTTTCTCTTCTTCGAACTTTGCAATTTCCTCCTGAATACGTTCAATATTTTCCAGTATAAATGTATTTTTCTGTTCCAGAGAGGCATATGCCAGATGTACTTCCTCCGAGATTTTCTGGCACCTTGTCTCTTCTTCCTTTACTGCTTCAAGCTGTTCCTGTGCTTCTTCCGTTTTTCTTGTAAGCTCCTCTTCCAGACTGGTAGACGTATCCAGTTCTACCGTAATAGACTCCTGATTATTGCTGATATCTGTAATCTGCTGATCCAGTTCGTCTGTTTCCCGCCGGACGCTCTCCGAAGTCTCTCTAAGTATCCGGATTCGGTTTTCTGCCTGATCCAGATTCATCTTTTCTGTATTTTGAATCACATAAGCCTTCTGAAGCTTCTGCTGGATTTCATCTACAGCTGCATAACAGACTGCTCTTTCTTTTCGCAGTGCCTCGCAGTACTGTTCCATTTCCTCCATTTCCTTTTTCAGCTGCCGCACGGTTTTTTCAAACTCTTCAATCTCCCGGCGCCGGCTCAAAAGATTGCTGGAATTACGGAACGCCCCACCTGTCATGGAACCTCCCGGACTTAAAAGCTCCCCTTCTGTCGTAACAAGCCTAAGACTCTGATGATATTTTCTTGCAATGGCAATTCCATGATCAATGGTATCCACCACGATGGTCCTTCCAAGCAGATGATCTGCAATTCCCCGGTACTTTTCTTCTACCTGTACAAGGCTGCTGGCAAGTCCGATCACTCCCGGTTCTTTCAATGCCTCAGACCGTGAAAATCTCTGTCCTGAACTGACGCTGGTCAGAGGGAGGAATGTTGCCCGTCCAAACCGGTTTTTCTTTAAAAAGGCAATCATTTTCTTGGCAGTTTCCTCACTGTCAGTGACAATATTCTGAATACTGCCTCCAAGTGCAGTCTCAACCGCCACTTCATATGCCTTTTCTACTTTAATAATATCCGCTACCACCCCAAGAAGTCCCTGTTCCTGTTCCTTATGCTCCATAACCTTGCGGATGCTGTTTCCATACCCATCATACCGCTCGGTAATATTTTTCAGAGATTCCAGGCGTGACTCCTCACGGTGATAGGCGGTCTGCCCGATCCGGAGTTTCTCTGTCTGCCCGGCAAGCTCTTTTTGCAGTATTTCAATCCGCTGCTCATGTCCCCTGCTCTCTTCCTCAAGAGTCCTGATATGGTCGGAGATTTCTTTTAACTTCTCTTCATGCTCCTTCTTATTCTGTATCTGGAGCGCCGCTTCGCTTTCTGATGAGATGAGCCGCTTGTGCATCTGGGATTTCTGCACCTGGATCTGTTCCATCATCGTATCATAGCGCTGTATTTTCGCCCGGGTTGAAGCGCGGTTATTCAGAATCTCTATAATATCGTTTTTATTCTTTTCAATTTCATCGGTAAGAGCGGCAATCCTGCTCTGTACATGTATCAGTGCTTGCCCTGCCTCTTCCTCTGATTTTCTTTTTTCCTTCAGCTCTCCGGAAATTGCGTCCTTTTCCCGCTGAAACTCTTCCAGCTGGCGGGTTCTTTCCCCTATTTCAATCTGAATAGCATGAAAACGCTGGCCGTAATGTTCATCTGACATTTTTGCACTGTTGATCTGTTCTTTCAGAAGCTCGATCTGGTTTTCCAGCTGCTGTTTCAGAAGATTTGTTTCATTCAGCTGGCCTTTTGATTTTTCAATCGCCGCATCAATCTCATCTACCTGCTTTTCAATGGCCTCGTATTCCTCTTTCATATCATCGTACGAAGTTCCGGCCACCTTAAGCTCTTCTTTTGCAGTGTCTAAATTTTGCTGGATCTGCTGAATCTGCTCTTTCAGTCGTTCTGTCTCCAGCAGAAACATGTTGATATCAAATGTTTTCAGCTCTTCCTTTTTATTCAGATATTCCCTGGCTGTTTCCGACTGACGCTTCAAAGGTCCGATCTGCTTTTCCAATTCCGCAAGAATATCATTCACCCGGAGAAGGTTTGCCCTTTCATCCTCCAGCTTTTTGACCGACATATTTTTCCGCCTTTTAAATTTGACAATCCCGGCCGCTTCATCAAAAAGTTCTCTTCGCTCCTCCGGTTTTCCGCTTAAGATCTTGTCAATCTGTCCCTGTCCGATAATGGAATAGCCTTCTTTTCCAATCCCGGTATCATAAAAAAGCTCATTGATATCTTTCAGCCGGCATGTCGATCCGTTCAGAAGATATTCGCTTTCTCCGGAACGATACAGTTTTCTTGTAACCGTCACTTCCTCAAAATCAACAGCAAGCTGATGATCTGAATTATCTAAAGTGATGGCAACTGAAGCATAGCTTAGCGGTTTACGGTTCTCTGTCCCGGAAAAGATCACATCCTGCATGTTTCCGCCACGCAGCTGCTTTACGCGCTGCTCGCCAAGCACCCAGCGCACTGCGTCAGCCACATTGCTCTTTCCGCTGCCGTTTGGCCCTACAATACCTGTAATCCCATTATGAAAATCGAATACAATCTTATTGGCAAAGGACTTAAATCCCTGCACTTCAATGCTCTTTAAATACATGTAACACCTACTTTATATTCTTCTTATGCAGCATAAGGATCGTCTGGTAGGCCGCCTCCTGTTCCGCCGCCTTCTTGGCCCTTCCTTTTCCCTGGCCGAATGCCTGCTCTCCTATATACACCATGACCCGGAATGATTTATCATGATCCGGACCTTCTTCTCCCAGCAATCGGTATTTCACAGGATCCTGAAAATTAGCCTGCACGATTTCCTGCAGGATAGTCTTGCTATCATAAAAGAGTTTTTTATGCTCCAGATCATTTAAAACAACCCGATGGATAAACTCTTTTGCATTAGCAAAACCACCATCCATATAAATTGCGCCTATAAGAGCCTCCAGAGCATCCGATGTAATCGAATCTCTCTTCCTTCCTCCGGTGGCGTCCTCTCCTTTGCCCAGCAAAAGATAATCTCCCAGACCGATCTGACGTGCGCAGAACGCCAGAGCCTGTTCACAGACCATGCTGGCTCTTGTTTTAGTCAGCTCGCCTTCCGGCATCTTCTTATCCTCATGAAACAAAAATTCACTTGATACAAGTTCCAGGACCGCATCACCCAGAAATTCCAGCCTCTCGTTACACTCATATTTCTGAAGATGATTTTCATTGGCATAGGAGCTATGTATCATTGCCTGCCGAAGGATCTGCGGATCTTGAAAATGGTATTTAATTTTTTCCTGCAATTCTTTCAATTCTTTTACTTTATGATTCATATTTTTCCTCATAAAAGGAAAAAGCCCAAACCTGGGCTTTCCCTTTTTCCGCCTAGTTAGTTGCGTTTTTAATCTGCTCTACTGCATCCCCTACAGTTACGATCTTCTCTGCATCATCGTTGTCGATCTCGATATCAAATGCTTCTTCAATTCCCATAATAATCTGGAAAATATCCAGGGAATCCGCTCCCAGATCATCTACAAAGGTAGACTCCATTGTAATTTCATCTTTGTTTACGTTCAGAACATCTGAAACGATTTCCTGTAATTTTTCAAATTCCATAGCTTTCATCTCCTTTTTGTTGCTTAATATCTATTCATCGGACCCCTGATCCGCCTGAATACACTCCTGAATCTTTTCGTTGATTCGCTGTTCCTTGAAGGTAAGGCATTGAATGATCGAATTGGAAACCTCTTTTGCCGTAGAACTTCCATGTGTCTTCACCACAAGACCTTTCAGCCCAAGCAGTGGCGCCCCGCCATATTCGCTTGTATCAAATCCTTTCAACGTCTCTTTCAGAGCCGGTTTTACAAGCAGCGCACCGATCTTGCTTCTCAGACTTGTCATCATCCCCTCTTTTACCTTGCTGATAAGCACTGCGCCTACTCCTTCAAAAAGCTTCAGAATAATATTCCCTGCAAATGCTTCACATACAATGACATCTGCCTGTCCATGAGGAATTTCCCTTGCCTCAATACTTCCGGTAAAGTTAATCCCATCTGCCTCTTTCAGAAGCGGAAATGTTTCTTTGACAAGTGCATTTCCCTTCTCTTCCTCAGCTCCAATGTTCACAATTGCCACTTTGGGATTTCTTACTCCCATAACGTGTTCCATATAAATAGAACCCATCTTGGCAAACTGTACCAGATGTGAGGGTCTTGCATCTACATTGGCTCCACAGTCAATCAGAAGAGACACCCCTTTCTCTGTAGGGATCAACGGCGCCAGCGGAGGTCTTTCCACTCCTTTGATCCTGCCGACAATGGTCTGTCCTCCTACAAGCACAGCACCGGAGCTTCCTGCAGAAACAAAGGCATCTGCCTCTCCGTTTTTTACCATCTTCATTCCCACTACGATTGAGGAATCTTTCTTTTTGCGGATCGCGTTCACCGGCGGCTCCGCAGTCTCTATCACTTCTGAAGCATGGACAATTTCTATCTGCTGAGAACTGTAAGTATATTTTTCCAGCTCTTTCTTTATGACATCTTCCTGTCCTACCAGAAATACTTTGATAGATTTTTCTCTTCCAACTGCATCAACTGCACCTTTTACCATTTCTTCCGGGGCATTATCCCCTCCCATGGCATCCAGTGCTATTTTTGTCAATTCTGCCATTTTTATCTCCTCCAACGCTACTAGAATCATTCTACTAGACATTGTAATAAAAATCAATATTGTTTTTCTTCTCTTCCGTCAAAGCACCTCGCCTTTGTCCTCTGACAATTTTCCGGGATTTCACATTTGCGCCACACTTTTTCTGTATAATATCAGCAGAAAAAACAAAGGAGTACTACAGACATGAAAAAAGAAAACCGGAAAATGGCTCAGGAACGAAGAGCCCGCGAACGTGCAAGAAAAGCCCGCAGGGCACGTGTAAAAAATATTCTCAAAATCGCTGTCTCCATACTGGCCATTGTGATTTTGGCCGCTGTCATCATATGGGATGCGCTCCGGTCAGAAAATGATGATTCTTCTTCAGATACCCAGCAGTCAGAAAACCAGCAGACCGAAGAGCAGTCTGAAACTTACCAGACGGATACTTCTTTGACTGTTGAAGATGGGGACACTGTCAATATTGACTACGTCGGCACTGTGGACGGCATTGAATTTGAAGGGGGAAGCACAGACGGAAACGGAACAGATCTGGTGATCGGTTCCGGCGACTATATTGACGATTTTGAAAATCAGCTGATCGGCTCCCATCCCGGGGATACGGTAGAAGTACAGGTAACCTTCCCGGATGATTACGGCAATGAGGAGCTAAATGGAAAAGACGCCGTTTTTACTGTTACAGTAAACGGAATCTATGAATAACGCTCTCTCGGCGCCGGCCATCAGGCCGGCGTCATTTCTTTTGCAGGAAGGGCGTAAATTTCTTCTTTTTTTGCCAGCCAGCTTGTAAAAGCGGTCGCGCTTCCAGCAGCAACGCCCAGTTCAAGCGCTTTTTCATAATCTCCTGTCTGCAGATACCCTGCCAGAAATCCGGCAACCATGGAATCTCCGGCGCCAACAGAGTTTACCACTCTTCCCTTCGGGGCGTTCCTCTGATAAATCTCTCCTGATCCTGCCGCCAGAACTGCCCCCTCTGCATCCATAGAAACCAGTACATTGACCGCTCCCATTTCCTGGAGCAATCTGGCATGTCTAATAATTTCTTCCTGTGTTTTCAGTTCTTTTCCAAACATTTCTTCCAGTTCGTGATGATTTGGCTTTATAAGAAATGGCTTATATTTCAGAACATCCATCAAAAGCTCTTTTTCTGCATCCACAATACAATGGACACCCTTTTTGTACAGTCTTTCTATGATCCTCTCATACACATCACGGGGCACTGATCCTGGGATGCTGCCGGCAAGGACCAGCCAGTCTCCCCTCTGAAGAATATCCAGTTTTTGGTAGAGCTTTTCCATATCCTGACCTGTGATCGTCGGACCCTGTCCGTTAATCTCTGTCTCTTCCCCGGCATTCAGCTTTACATTGATTCTTGTCTGTCCCTCTTTCACCTCTATGAAGTCCGGAGGACAGCCGTGATACTTCAGCATATCCTGCAGGCTTCTCCCGGTAAATCCCGCTGAAAATCCCAGGATCCGGCTCTCGTATCCCAAGTGGGAAAGCATAACCGAAACATTGATTCCTTTTCCTCCCGGATAAATATGCTCGCTGGCTGCCCGGTTCACCGTCCCCGGGATAAATTTGTCCAATCCGACCACATAATCCAGGGAAGGATTAAATGTCACCGTATAAATCATCTCTCTTACCTCCTTTAAGGAACGAAGTTTTCTGTTATAAGAAAGAGTTCCGCTTGCGGAACTCCCGCGCCGAGCGCGGTCGCTTTAGCGGCAAATTTCCATTTGCGCGAGTGCGCATCCCGCGGAGCGTTTTATTTAACAGGAAACTTCGTTTCCTGTTAAATGAAAAAGGAGATCCTGAAACAACAGAATCTCCTTACTTCCAATTTCTCCAATTAATCCTGAGCAATGATCTCCTTCTTATTGTAAGATCCGCATGCTTTGCACACTCTATGAGGCATCATCAGTTCGCCGCATTTGCTGCATTTTACCAGATTTGGTGCGCTCATTTTCCAGTTTGCTCTTCTTTTATCTCTTCTAGCTTTGGATGATTTATTCTTTGGACAGATGGACATACTTTACACCTCCTTAAACTTGCTGAATATATCGCTAAAGGCTGCCATTCGCGGGTCTAATACCTGTCTGTCACAGCCACATTCACCATGATTCAGATTAGCACCACAATTGCTGCAGATTCCTTTACAGTCCTCTTGGCACAGCACTCGAATCGGCCAGTTGATCAGAAGCTCGTTTTGTATCAGCGTGTCTGTATTGATGCACATTTCTTCCAGGAAATTGTATTCCTCATCTGATCCCTTCCGCTCTTCTTCCGTAAGCTTCATATCCGCTTCCCGCTCAAAATTGAGTTCGAACACATAGGGGACATCTTCCAGACATCTGTCACATGGAATGATAGTTCTCACTTTTGCACTTCCTGTAATCCGGATTACTTTCTTTCCCAGATTCGTGATTTCCAATTGTATCGGCTCCAATTCCTGAAGCTTATACGGATTCCCGAATATTCGGATATCTTCCAGTTCAAGATGCGCTTCCCGGCGAATGGTCTTCCCATCCTGTTCCAGGAGTTTCGTTAATTCTATCAGCATGACGTTCTCCTAACCACACTTTTTAAAGTATATCTTTTCTGTTCTTATTTGTCAAGGCTTTTCTGTACGAGTTCTACTGTTTCTTCACAGATCGCAATTTCCTCATTTGTAGGAATGACACAAGCCATAATCTTGGATTCCGGTTTGGTAATGATCATTTCCTTGCCGCGGCAGTTATTTGCCTCATCATCAAATACCAGTCCCATATATCCGAAAGCTTCACAGATTGTCTTACGCAGCGGAATTGCGTTTTCTCCCAGACCTGCTGTAAATGTGATCACATCTACTCCGCCCATAGCTGCAATATAGGAGCCGATATATTTGATAATACGGTAAGCATATGCTTCCAGACAGTTGATGGCATCCTGATTTCCTTCTTCTGCAGCTGCAGCCACGTCACGATAATCGCTGGAGATTCCTGTCATTCCAAGCATACCGGATTTCTTATTTAAAATGTTCAGTACTTCGGATACGGAAAGGTTTTCCTTGTTGCAAAGGTACTCAACAAAAGCAGGATCAATATCTCCGGAACGTGTTCCCATGATCACACCTTCCAAAGGTGTCAGTCCCATGGATGTATCCACACATTTGCCGTCTTTTACTGCGGACAAAGATGCTCCGTTGCCCATGTGGCATACGATGATCTTAAGATCCTTGATATCTTTTCCAAGAAAATCTGCTGTTCTCTTGGAAACATATTTGTGAGAAGTTCCATGGAAGCCGTATTTACGGATCGCATATTTCTCATAATATTCTTTCGGGATTCCATACATATAAGCTTTCGGCGGCATTGTCTGATGGAATGCGGTGTCAAATACAGCCACATTAGGAACGCCCGGCATCAGCTTCATACATGCATTGATTCCCATAAGGTTTGCAGGATTGTGAAGAGGTCCAAGATCCGCGCACTCTTCAATAACCTTGATCACTTCCTCGTCGATAATAACAGAATTTGTGATCTTCATTCCTCCGTGAAGTACACGGTGACCGATGGCATCAATTTCACTTAATGATTTTACAACGCCGGATTTTTCATTTACAAGAGCGTCCAGCACCATCTGGATCGCTGTTGTATGATCCGGCATTGCTGCCTCTGTTACTTCCTTTTCTCCTCCCTTTGGCTCATACACAAGGCGTCCGTCAATTCCGATACGTTCGCAGATTCCTTTTGCCATAACATCTCTGTTATCATAGTTAATCAGCTGAAATTTCAGAGAAGAACTTCCACAGTTTACTACTAATACATTCATTTCTTTTTCCTCCGGAATTATTATTTTTATCCTGTTTTCCTCGTCTTATTGATTCTGTGCCTGTACTGCTGTAATCGCAACCACACCCACAATATCATCAGCAGAGCATCCGCGGGAAAGGTCATTAACCGGCGCTGCAATTCCCTGTGTCATTGGTCCGTATGCTTCTGCCTTTGCAAGTCTCTGCACTAATTTATAGCCGATATTTCCGGCATCAAGATCAGGGAAGATCAATACGTTGGCATGTCCTGCCACTTTGCTGCCCGGAGCTTTGGATTCTCCTACACTCGGAACAATTGCAGCATCCAGCTGAAGTTCTCCGTCAAGCTCAAGATCCGGATTTGCCTCTTTTGCGATTCGCACTGCCTCTGTCACCTTATCAACATCTGCATGTTTTGCGCTTCCTTTGGAAGAATGACTAAGGAGTGCAACTTTTGGCTCTTTTCCCACCAGCATGCGGAAAGATTCTGCAGAAGACTCTGCAATAGCAGCCAGCTCTTCCGGCGTTGGATTCTGGTTCAGCCCGCAGTCACCGAATACAAATACTCCGTCCTCTCCAAACTCACAGTCCGGAACGCACATAACAAAGAAAGCAGATACCAGCTTTGTTCCCGGTTTTGTTTTAAGAATCTGCAGACACGGACGCAGGGTATCTGCTGTAGAATGGCATGCTCCGGAAACCATTCCGTCTGCATCCTGCATTTTTACCATCATAACGCCGTAGTACAGATAATTTGTCAGAAGGATTTCTCTTGCCTGTTCCTCTGTCATTCCTTTTTTCTGACGAAGTTCTACAAGTTTTGCAATATAGCTTTCTGTTTTCTCACTTTTTGCAGGATCTACGATCTTTGCTCCGCTGATATCGAAGTTTCCTTTATTCTTTGCAACTTCCTCTTCGCTCCCGACAATGACAACATCTGCAATTCCCTCTTTTAATACAGCCTGTGCAGCTTCATAAGTACGGATATCCTCGGATTCCGGAAGCACAATTGTCTTTTTGTCGGCTTTTGCCTTTGCTTTGATTTCATCTATAAATCCCATGATTTAAAGACTCCTTTCCATTTTTTCTCACTATTTTTATTATAATACAAAGAGACCTTACAAACAAGGTCTCTTTTGGGAATCAAATGTCTCTTTTTCCGTACAATTTCAGCCTTTTGCAGCTGTCTGGCAGCTATATTTTAAACACAGCGCTGACAATAGCAAAATAAACAGTAACTGTGCTGATATCCACCAGCGTGGAGATCAGAGGCGTCGCCATGATCGCCGGATCCAGACCGACTTTTTTTGCCACAAGCGGTAACGTACAACCGACAATTTTAGCTAAAATAATCGTGCACGCCATCGTCATACCAATAGTAAGCGCCACCAGGATATCTCCCTGCCCCATAATAAGAATGCGTATGCCGTTTACCGTAGATAAGATCAAACTGATCAAAACTGCAACACGAACTTCTTTAAAGATCACTTTAAACAGATCTCCGAACTCAATTTCTCCTACAGCCAGTCCTCGTATCATCAAAGTTGAACTCTGTGATCCGCAGTTTCCACCAGTTCCCATCAGCATAGGAATGAAGCCTGCCAACTGCGGCATCACAGCCAGGGCGCTCTCATAGTGATTCATGATCATCTGCGTCACCGTTGCAGAAAGCATCAGGAACAAAAGCCAGGGGAGACGGCTTTTCACATGCTCCAGTACTGTTGTACCGAAATAGGACTCATCATTGGGACTGACACCGGCCATGATGCTGATGTCCTCTGTCGTTTCCTCCTGCAGGACTTCCATTGCGTCGTCTACTGTTACAATACCAACCATGCACATCTCATGATCTACGATTGGAAGGGCAATCAGTCCGTATTTCGTAATGATGTTGGCAACATCTTCCTGGTCGTCTGTAGTATGGGCGTAGAGCATATTAGTATCCATGATCTCTTCAATCGTCTTGGATTCACTGGTCGTCAAAAGTTCCTTGACATCCACAACACCGATCAGCTTTCTTTTTTCCGTGACATAGCAAGTGTATATCGTCTCTTTATTCAATCCCACCTGCCGTATCTTCAAAATGGACTCTGCCACCGTCATCTCTCTTCTAAGCGCAATATACTCTACATTCATTACGCTTCCGGCACTGTCCTCCGGATATTGAAGAAGCTGGTTGATCTGCTGACGCTTCTCTTCATCTGTTGCCATCAAAAGACGGTCTACTACATTGGCCGGCATCTCCTCCAGGACGTCAACGGTATCATCCAGATACATTTCTTCCATAACTTCTTCCAGCTCGGAATCTGTCAGGCCATTGATAAGCATTTCTCTTAAGTCGCTGTCCATATAGGTAAAAGTTTCTGCCGCCTCTTCCTTGGCCAGAAGCCGGAATACCATCACCAGCTGTTTCTGGTTGAAATCTTCCATCAGATCCGCCAGATCCACCGGATACATATTATTTTCCAGCTCTTCTTTAAGCTCCTTAAACCGACGCTCCTCCAGCATTTCGAGGATACGTTCTTCTGTCAGCTCTTCCCGCTCTTCGTATTCCTTTTCATACATTTCTTTTTCTTCCATTGAAACGTACCCTCCTTTCCTCTTTTGTCCGTTGCCGGAAATATTCTAATATAGTATAATCAATTCCAGAAAGATATACAAGGAGATTTTCATGAAAATTGTCGGATTAATCACAGAATATAACCCCTTTCACAATGGACATTTGTACCATCTGCAAAAGACAAAAGAAATTACCGGAGCCGACGCTGTTATTGCCGTTATGAGCGGAAATTATGTGCAAAGAGGCGCACCGGCCATTATGCCGAAACATATCCGGGCCGAGGTTGCTCTGGAAGCAGGCGTCCCCCTTGTTTTGGAACTCCCGGTATGTTATGCCTGCGGCAGTGCAGAATATTTTGCTGAAGGCGCTATCTCCATTTTGGAAAAACTGGGCTGCATTGATGCCATCTGCTTCGGAAGCGAGTGTGGTGATCTCAACATTCTGGAGAGGATTGCTTCCATTACCGCTGACGAACCTGCCGAATACCGCGCCTTTCTTCAGGAGGAATTGAAAAATGGGCTTTCTTATCCCAAAGCCAGACAAAATGCCCTGAAACGTTATACAAAAGATGAAGAAATTGATCTTATCCTGTCTGAACCCAACAATATCCTTGGCATTGAATACATCAAAGCGCTGATGCGCCGCAAAAGCGGTATGGCGGTTTATACCATCAAACGCCGCGTATCCGGCTATCACGATGAGGAGCTTTCTGAAAATTACAGCTCCGCCTCCGCTATCCGCCGGCTTTTGTGGCACGCCAGCAACGCCATCCATCTGGAAGGAGAACGGCTGTATGATGAGCCCCCTCTTTCCGATGCCCTGACCCGCCTGGAAGGCCAGGTCCCTTCCGCCTGTATTCGCATGCTGGAGGAAACACATCGGACAAGATATCCTGTATACGCCAATGATTTTTCTCTTCTTTTGAAGTATCAGCTGATGTGTGAAACAAAAGAAAGCCTGACACAGTATGCAGATGTCACCCCGGATCTTGCCAACCGGATCTTAAACAGACTGAATGATTTTGTCACTTTCGATCAATTCTGTGATCTTCTCAAAACAAGAGAGGTCACTTATACAAGAATCAGCAGAGCCCTGTTCCACATTCTTCTTCATATAAAAAAGGAAGATATGGAACTGTACCGGCACCATGACGACTGCGGCTATGCCCGCATTCTTGGCTTCCGCAAAGACGCTGCTCCTCTTCTGAAACATTTAAAAAGACATACCGAGATCCCCCTCATCACAAAGCTGACGCAGCAGGAAAATCTTGATATGTCCGCAAAAAAAATGCTGGAAAATGAAATTTTCGCATCTAATCTTTACGAATCTGTCATAACAGAAAAATTCCGTCTTCCATTTATTCATGAATATCAGCAGCAGCTTGTTCTCATATAAGCTGCTGCTTTTTACATTTGCCCGTAAAATACTCTCTTCCTGGTTATCGTTCTACCACTCTGGTGCAGGCAACAGCCAAAGATCCGGGACCGATATGGCAGGATACACTCAGCGACAGAGCATCCATGTGGATGTCGTATCCCGGAAAATGCTCTTCCAACTCTCTTTTCCATTGCTCTGCCACTTCCGCTTCACAGGTGTGAGCTGCCTGCAGGCAGACTTTATGCCCTTTAAATCTTTCTGTAATATCTTTTTCCATGGCTTTCATCATAACCTTTTTTGCAGCCTTCATTCCTCTGACTTTGGAAAAAGCATCCAGTTTTTCTCCCTGGATCGTAAGTACCGGCTTTAAGTTGAGCACTGTGCCAAGAGCCGCTGCCGCCGGAGTGATCCTTCCGCCCTTTTTCAGATATTTCAGTGTATCCACTGTAATATAAATGCTGGCTTCCAGCTTTTCCCGCATAAGAACATCATAGATCTCTTTTCCGCTCATTCCGTCCGCCGCCATCTCTAATGCATCCAGAACTGACTGTCTCTGTGTAATAGAAATACGCTGGTTATTTACCACAAAAACTTTTCCATCAAAATCTTCCGCCAGCATCATTGCCGTCTGGCAAGAACCGGAAAGACCGCTGGACATAGGAATATATATCACCTCATCCGCTTCCTGCAGGGCTTCCTCCCATAATTCCATCACATCAGCCGGCGCCGGCTGTGAAGTGGAAATATCTGCATCATCTGTCAGCCTCTCATAAAATTCTTTCTGTGTCAGAGTAATATCTTCATAATAGACCTCACCGTCAATATAAAACGGCATAGGAAGTACTCTGATCCCCAGTTCTTTTGCTTCTTTTTGTGTAATACCGCTGTTGCTGTCTGTAATTACCGCCACTTTTCCCATATCATTTTATCCCTCTCAATTTCATAATTTTAAACAGTAACAATGTCAGAGACCGCATCCCGTCTGGCTACCATTAAAGGAATGTCTTCTCCCCTGTATGGGTTGTCCCCTACGGTCACTTCAAGCTTCACCGTTTCATAAGCCAGCTCTGCGTAATTATTTTCCTTGCTTAAATGCCCCAAAACGACCTGTTTTAGATTGTCGTGGAGAATATCACACAAAAGTCTTCCGGACACTTCGTTGGATAAATGGCCCTTTTCCCCCATAACCCTTCGTTTCAGTGGATAGGGGTAAGGCCCGACCTCCAGCATATGGATATCATGATTTGCCTCCAAAAGCACAGCGTCCAGTCCTTTCAGATTGTCTACTGTATAATCATCATAGACGCCCAGATCAGTAGCCACAGCCACAGACCGTTTGCCACATGCGATCCGGTATCCGGATGGTTCATAAGCATCATGAGAAATTGCAAACGGATGAATGGTCAGATCTCCCAGAAGAAAATCGGTATCAATTTCAATTTCATGAAGGAGCCCGTCCGGCATCTTCCCCAGGCTTTTGTATTCCCGTATCCCCTTTAGTGTTCCTTTCGTTGCATACACCGGAATACCATATTTACGGCTGAAAACCCCCAGCCCTTGTATATGATCGGAATGTTCATGCGTGATCAAAATGCCAGAGAGCTCTTCACCCTTCATTCCCAGTGTATGTAATCCTTCATCAATCCGTTTTTTGCTGATTCCTGTATCCACAAGCAGGTGGGTATGATCGCTCCCCACATAAATACAGTTTCCGCTGCTTCCGCTTGCTATGCTGCATAATCTCATATTCTCTTCTCCTAATTTTGGTTTTTTGCATCAGTATACGCCAATGCTATCCCTTTTTCAGGCCTAATTGCGTCATAATATCATCAATCTGCTGGCATGCCTCCTCAAAGGAGTTGCAATTATCAATCGCCCGGTCACAATGCTCAAAAAAGACAGATGAGGGAAGCTGGGAAGAAAAGATCCCCTGAATCTTCTTCTCATCATATCCTCTGGATGCGATCAGACGCTTTTTCCTCGTTTCATCATCCGTATAAATGTACCATAGTTCATCGCAAAAAGCATCATAATGGTCTTCAATAAGAAGAGCCGCCTCAAGCACAAACACAGGACTTTCCTTTTTCTCTTCCCGGCGGATCTGTTCTTTTATTTTTTCTTTGACCGCCGGATGGACGATTTCATTAAGGATCCGGAGTTCTGCAGGATTTGAAAAAACAATCCCGGCAAGGCGAGATCGATTCAGCCTGCCTTCCTCGTCCAGGATCCCTTCTCCGAAATGCTCTACAATCCTTTTATAGCATTTCGTTCCCTTTCTCTGCAGGCGCTTTGCCACTTCGTCTGCCTGACAGCAGACCGCTCCATAGGATTCTTTCAGATAATCCAATACAAGACTTTTTCCTGTTCCGATTCCACCGGTAATTCCAATTATTTTCATCTTACTCGCACCTCTATTTTGCCTCATACCAGCTTTTTCCGGTATGCATATCAATTTCCAGCGGTACCGCAAGGGATGCCGCCTGCTCCATTTCTTCCTTCAGTATCTTTTTGACTTCTTCTGCCTCACTCTCCCAGGCTTCCACCAAAAGTTCATCATGCACCTGCAAAACAAGCCGGGATTTCATATTCTCGGATTTCAGCCGGTCATTTACACCGATCATGGCAATTTTCATAATATCCGCCGCCGTTCCCTGGATAGGTGAGTTCATTGCCACCCTCTCTCCAAAGGAACGCTGCATGAAATTGCTGGAAGAAAGTTCCGGCACAGGCCTTCTCCTTCCAAAAAGAGTGACGGCATATCCTTTGTCTTTTGCCTGTTTCACAGCATCATCCAGGAAAATTTTGATTCCCGGATAAGTGTGAAAATATTGTTCTATATACTGTGCCGCTTCTTTCCGCGTAATGCTCAGATCCTGGCTTAACCCAAAAGAGCTGATTCCATATACAATCCCAAAATTGACCGCCTTGGCATTTCTTCTCTGGAGATCCGTCACCTGGTCAAAAGGGGTATGGAATACCTGGGAAGCGGTAATTCTGTGGATATCCTTTTCCTCTCTGTAAGCCTCAATAAGCTGCTTATCCCCCGAACAATGGGCCAGCACTCTAAGTTCAATCTGGGAATAGTCTGCATCCACAAAGACAAATCCCTCTTCCGGAACAAATACTTTCCTTATCAGCCTTCCCAGCTCCATCCGAACCGGAATGTTCTGTAGATTCGGCTCCGTACTGCTGATCCGCCCGGTTGCGGTAATCGTCTGATTAAATTTCCCGTGAATCCTTCCATCTTCCGAGATAAAGGCTGCAAGGCCGTCGGCGTAGGTGGATTTCAGCTTTGCCAGCTGCCTGTATTCCAGGATTTTAGCTACAACAGGATAATCCGGCGCCAGCTTTTCCAGCACATCCGCTGCAGTAGAATATCCGGTTTTTGTCTTCTTTCCGCCTTTAAGTCCCATTTTTTCAAAAAGGATGACTCCAAGCTGTTTCGGAGAATTAATATTAAACTCTTCCCCCGCCTCCTGCCAGATTTCCTGTTCCAGCCTGCTGATCTGAACTGCAAGTCTGTTTCCGTAATCTTTCAGTTCGTCCGCTTCTACCCGGACTCCATTTTGTTCCATATCAAAAAGCGTAAATACAAGCGGCATTTCTATTTCTTTGAAAAGCTTCCACATTCCCGCCTCTTCCAGCTTATCCTGTAAAGGAGCAGCTGACGCATAGGCGGTATAAGCTTCATAGCATGCTTTCTTTTCATCTTCCATCTTCTCTTCCAAAAGAAGATCCAGCTGTTCTCTTGCCACATCCTCAAATTCATAATCATTTTTAAGAGGATTCAAAAGATATGCTGCAATAATCCCGTCGAAACAATTGTCTTTGACAGATGGCGTAAAATATTTCATTGTTTCTTTCAGATGAAAGACAGACAACGTCTTCGGGCCGGCAGATAATTTCTCCAGTTTCTCCAGGAGTTCCGCTATCTCCATCTTCTCTTCCGGAATACAGTAAATTTCCTTTTCTCCGAAGCAAAGAGCAACTCCTCCAATCCGTGCCTCTCCTGCAAAAAGCGGAAGTGCCTCTGCTGTTCTCCGAAAGACAGCCACACCCAGAGTTTCTGCTACCGACGCTTCTTCGAGAATGCGTTCCGCCTCCTCGCGGCTTCCGGCAGTCCGGAAGGAATCTTCCACCGCATGGGAAGGGCCTTTCACCTCAAAACGGCTCAAAAGATTTTTGAACTGCAGTTTCTGAAAAAGGGTATATGCCTCTTCCGTGAAAATATTTCCAAGTCTTGCGCTTTCAATATCATAATCCAGCGATGCATCTACACAGATTGCTGCCAGCTTCTTGCTCATCACTGCCATATCCCAGTATTCTACAATAGCTTTGGATGCACGGGGCGGCTTCAGCTCCCCGGCATGCTGGTACGCGTTTTCTATACTGTGGTATTCTGTAATGATCTTCGCCGCAGTTTTCTCCCCAATTCCGGGAACTCCGGGAATATTATCTGAGGTATCTCCCATAAGCGCTTTCATATCAATAAATTCCAGAGGAGTCACCTGATAACGCTCTTTTACATCAGCCGCATAATAGTCCTCCACTTCTGTTCTTCCCTGCTTCGTCTTAGGGATACGGATCTTTACCTTGTCCGTGGCAAGCTGCAGAAGATCCCGATCTCCGCTGATGATGGTCACATCCATGCCTTCGCTCTCACATCGTTTTGAGAGCGTCCCCAGAAGATCATCCGCTTCCAGGCCTTCCTGTTCTATGATCCTGATTCCCATGGACCGGAGGACTTCCTTCATTACAGGGACCTGCTGTCGCAGCTCGTCCGCCATAGGTTTTCTTGTCCCTTTATATTCTTCATACATTTGATGCCGGAAGGTTGGCGCATGTACATCAAAAGCTACCGTAAGATACTCCGGCTTCTCCTCATCCAGCAGTTTTAACATAATGTTAAGGAAACCGTAAATGGCATTCGTATGAAGTCCCTCCGAATTTGTAAGATCCGGAAGACCAAAAAAGGCTCTGTTCAAAATACTGTGTCCGTCAATCAATACAATTTTTTCCGCCATATTTTTTCTCCATCTTATAAAGCTACTGAATCTACTATACAACAATCTTTCCCATTTTAAAAGAAAAAAATTGTTGAAAAATCTTGTAATTCAAATATCAATATGCTATACTTACATTCGGTTCTTATAAAAGACCACCGGCGGATGTGGCGGAATGGCAGACGCACAAGACTCAAAATCTTGCGAAGGTGACTTCGTGTGGGTTCAAGTCCCACCATCCGCATCTTCTATTTTCAGACACAAAAGTGCAGTTTTCTAAATCAGAAAACTGCATTTTTAATATACAAAAATAAAATTTGCAAAGATATCATTATCTAAAGGAAAGGAATGTCTCTTATGAACAGCAAAATAGCAGAAGCAATTAAACTAACCCGTCAGCCGGTGGCTGTATTTACATCAAAAGAAGTTCCGGAAAATGCCATGCAATTCAAAAAAGGCGTATGGGGATGTGTGATCGCCATGATGCATGCAGTCTCTAAAGGCAAAACAGCTGCATTTGACAGGGAAACCGTTGTCTGCGCGGGAGGAAAGGCGGGGCTGGGTATTCAAAAGTTCGAGCTTGGAACCATTGAATACTTTCTTTCCATCGGCGGAAAGGGACCGAAAAAAGGGGAATTTTATAAAAAAAGTCCGGACATTGCACGAAATTATATCGAAACAATGCCGGACATTGAAACAGATGAATATGTTATTATGAAACCTCTCAATGAATTAAAAGAAAATGAAACGCCGGAAATCGTCATTTTTCTGGTAAATGCCGACCAGCTTTCCGGTCTTGCAACATTGGCAAATTACGACCGGGAAACACAGGACAATGTGAAGCTTTCGTTTGGATCCGGATGCGCACAGTCAGTCCTTTACGGCCTTGATGCGGCACGGAACAATCCCACTGCCTGTTATATCGGTCTGACAGATCCTTCCGCCAGGAAATGTATACCAAGCGATCTCCTTTCCTTTACAATTCCTTTTCATCGTTTTCTGGAGATGGAGGAATGTGTGGAAAGCAGCTTTTTTCACACAGATACCTGGAAGGTCATTGCAAGAAGAATCTAAAATCCTTCCGTCGGAAACAGAATTTGATCTAAAGCCGTCAGATCAGACTCCGCCACAGAATATACGTTGTCAGAATCAGCCGCTACATGAAGATCTACCTGCTGCGGCTCCCCGTAAGTGGGCGATTCCATCCGGCTTTGAAGCCCTTCATACATCTTTTGGAATACCATCTGATTAATTTCATCTTCTCCCGGGATCTGGGAAACATCGGTGATACCCGCCAGTTCTGCCTGCACTGCCTCTGTAACTTCAGCTTCCAAACCTTCAAAAGCTGTGAGCGGCTTTGCCGTAACAGCTACTGTGAAGCTTCCATCCTCTTCTTCTGTTACCTCTCCCACTTCATACTCCGCCAGCGCCAACATGTCTTTAAAAAGCTGGCGGTAGTTGTCCAGCAATTCGTCTGACAATCCTGCCGAATCATAACCGGCAATGGTCATCATCTGATCAATATTGTTCTCATAAAGGTTTTCTGCCTCTTCCTTTGTGGAATCTGTCTGTTCCGTGTACTCGTCAAAATCCGCCTTATAACTGGCATCCAGAATCGATTGTGCATAAGTTCCAACTTCTTCCGGACTCATTTTGCAGGCTGTCAGCAGCATAACAGCCGCCGCCACGAGAAGACCAACTGCCTTTTTCCTTCTTTTCATACTTTTTCCTCCTCAATAAAGTAATTTTCTATATTTTACCTCATTAAGGACATATTATCAATTATTTCAGCAGTTTTTTCCCTATTTCAAAACAGTCAAATGTAGCGAAATAGTCTTTCGGCGTCTCTGCACGGCGGATCAGCTCTGTACTTCCATCTTCTTTTAAAAGTACTTCTGCTGACTTCAGCTTTCCATTATAATTATATCCCATAGCAAAACCGTGTGCTCCGGTATCATGAATGACAAGCAAATCTCCGGCGTCAATTTTCGGCAAGTGCCGGTCGATCGCAAACTTATCGTTATTCTCGCAGAGGGATCCTGTCACATCATACAGATGATCGCATGGCTCATTTTCTTTTCCCATCACAGTGATGTGGTGATAAGCGCCGTACATTGCCGGACGCATCAGATTCACCGCACACGCATCCACTCCGATATATTCTTTGTGAGTATGTTTTTCATGGATAGCCTTTGTCACCAGACAGCCATAGGGTCCCATCATAAATCTGCCAAGCTCCGTATAAATTGCCACATCACCCATTCCGGCAGGAATCAGCACCTCTTCGTACACCCGCCGCACGCCTTCTCCGATGGCGCGAATATCATTAGGCTCCTGATCCGGTTTATAAGGAATACCGATTCCGCCTGACAGATTAATAAATTTAATGTGTGCTCCGGTTTCCTTCTGAAGTTTCACTGCCAGTTCAAAAAGCACCTTTGCCAGCATCGGATAGTATTCATTTGTTACAGTATTGCTTGCAAGGAAAGCGTGAATGCCAAATTCTTTCGCACCTTTTTCCTTCAGGATCTTAAAGGCTTCAAAAATCTGCTCTGTTGTCATGCCATATTTTGCATCGCCCGGATTGTCCATAATATCATTACTGATCTTAAACAATCCTCCCGGATTGTATCTGCAGCTGATTGTCTCCGGTATGTACCCAATCGCCTTCTCCAGGAAATCAATGTGTGTGATATCATCCAGATTGATGATCGCCCCAAGCTTTTCGGCCAATTTAAAATCTTCTGCCGGAGTATCATTGGAAGAAAACATAATATCGTCTCCTGTGGCTCCAATGGCTTCTGAAAGAAGCAGCTCTGTGTACGAGGAACAATCACATCCGCATCCATATTCTCTTAAAATCTGTATCAGGAAGGGATTGGGCGTTGCCTTTACCGCAAAATACTCTTTGTATCCTTTATTCCACGCAAAAGCTTCCTTCAGCGCTTCCGCATTCTTTCGGATCCCTTTCTCGTCATAAAGATGAAAAGGAGTGGGATACTTCTTTACAATTTCATCCAGCTGTTCTTTTGTCACAAATGTCTCTTTTTTCATAGGTACGTTACTCCTTATATCTGTACAGATTTTAATTTATTATTCAATCACAGCAATTCTCATCATATTGCTGACGCCTTCTTTTGCACGGTTTACATTCGGGGAGGGAATGCCTGCTGTCAGCACCACAACATCTCCCGGATCAGCCATTTGCTTTGCACATACCAGCTCGATCGCCCCGGAACAAATATCCTCCGTCGTATTGAACTGAACAGATTTGATCGGCTCTACTCCCCAGTAAATCTGCATTCTGCGAAGAGAACGCTCATTAGGAGTCACGCCAATAATCGGCATTTTAGGCTTAAATTTAGAAACAACTCTGGTAGTAGCACCCGATACAGACGGAGTGATGATACACTTCGCTCCCAGATTGTATGCTGTCGTAACAGAAGCATGGCCAATGGCACTGGAAATTCCTTTCATACGGTGTTCCTCTGCCTTTTTGAGCATAAGATCATAATCCAGATGCTCCTCTGTATTCTCCACAATATGCACCATCATCTGAAGCGCTTCTAATGGATATTTTCCCTGTGCAGTTTCTCCAGATAGCATGACTGCATCCGTTCCGTCATAAACTGCATTCGCCACATCCGTCACTTCTGCCCGTGTCGGACGAGGATTGCGGATCATGGAATCCAGCATCTGTGTTGCTGTAATAACCGGTTTATAATAATAATTACATTTCTGAATGATCATTTTCTGGAGATAAGGCACTTCCTCTGCCGGAATCTCCACGCCAAGATCTCCTCTGGCTACCATAATACCGTCTGCACAGCGAATGATCTCGTCAATATTCTTAATTCCTTCTGCATTTTCAATCTTTGCGATGATCGGAATGTATGGAGCATCACATTCTTTCAGAAAAGCGCGGATCTCTACAATACACTCTGCATTGCGCACAAAGGATGCCGCAATAAAATCAATACCCTGTTCCACGCCGAAACGGATATCTTCTCTGTCCTTGTCTGTGATAGCCGGAAGTCTTACAGGCACATTAGGCACATTCACGCCCTTGCGCTCTCCCAACTCTCCTCCGTTCACAATCTCGCAGACAATATCCGTTACTGTTTTGCTGATCACCCTAAGACCAATCAACCCGTCATCTATCAAGATCGTGCTTCCAACAGATACATCGTCTACAAGTCCGCTATAGGAAATGGATACTTTCGTTTCATCCCCTGTAATATCCTCAGAGGTCAGTGTAAACTTTCTGCCTGTCTCCAGCATTACCTTTTTTCCATCTTTCAGGATACCGGTACGGATCTCCGGACCTTTTGTATCCAGCAGGATCGCTGTTGGCATATGTTCTTCATCCCGGATACGCTTCAGCATATCCATTCTGCCCTTCTGTTCTTCATGACTTCCGTGTGAAAAATTGAATCTTGCAATATCCATCCCATTCTTCACAAGCGCTCTCATCAGATTTTCATCATTTGTGTTAGGTCCCATTGTACAGACTATTTTTGTTTTCTTTTTCTTCATTTTTTTCACCAATTCCTTTTTCATATTTTTATTTCCAAAATTTCAGGACAAATGCCCTGCTCTTTCCACGTTACTATTTTACATGTATATGGGAAAAGAGATGATCCTGACAGTACTCATAATTCCCATTACATCTGGAACAATACCGGAACTCCAGGGACGGATCGTCCAGCTCTGTGCGTCCGCACACGGCACAGCGGTGTCTGGCTCCGCCTGCATAATGATTTTCCGGCCGGATCTTCTGCTGAAATTCTCTTTTTCTCTTTCTCTGTTTTGGAGAATAATGCTTCATATTTCTTGAACCCAGGAAAAAGATCACAAAATTCAAAATGGAAACTGCCGCCGCAATCGCGTTTGCCTGGTACACCACTCCCACCAGAGGATTTCCGCCATAGGAGGGCAGAAAAGCCTGCAATATGGTGTAGAGGAAATAAACGCCATCCAGGATTCCCAACCATTTCGCCTTGACCGGGATCGCAAAAAACAGATAGAACTGCATATCCGGATAAACAGCTGCAAATGCAAGAAACAATGACATGTTCAAATACCATGTCCCCAGCGGGAAGGATACCCCCACCAGGAAATAAGCGGCAAATGCCGCGATCACATGAAATAACATACCTGAAAAGAAATAAAGGTTAAACCGAAACGCACCCCAGGTATTTTCCAGTTCCCTTCCCAGCATATAATACAGATAAAGGGCAAAAATCATAAAGAGATATCCGGTCTGAGGCGGCTGTATAATGAAGGTTACGATCCTCCAGATCTGGCCGCGCAGAATTGCGCTGACATCAAGACTCAAATACTGATAATAAAAAGAAGGAACCAAAAGCTGCAGAACCAGCCCCACAACATAAAGGATAATAATGTAATACATCAGATTGTGGATGGCATATCTACCGAATTTCCGTTCCATTTTTTCCAACCAATTCATAGAAAAAATACCTGCTTTCCCATATTACTCTAATACTGTAGTCATTCTACCTTTTTAGGAAGTCTTTGTCAATTACACCGGATAACTTTACCGTATTTTAATATTTCTATTACATTTGTTGATTGTCTTTTCAATTTTTTTGTCGTATAATGTTACCGTTTAGGAAAACAACATTTAATATGTAGAATTACATATATTCCCAGACAGGATTTTTATCTTTGTCATACTGAAATCTATACTATTACAAAGACAAGGAGTACATATTTATGAATCAACAAGAATTATTTACCCTGGGGATCGATATCGGATCCACCACAGTAAAGATCGCCATTCTGGATGATCAAAATGATGTGCTTTTCTCTGATTATGAAAGACATTTTGCAAATATCCAGGAAACCCTTTCTGACCTTTTGGGAAGGGCTATCTATAAACTCGGTTCTATCCGGGTGTCTCCTGTTATAACAGGATCCGGAGGACTGACTCTTGCAAAACATCTGGGGGTTCCCTTTGTGCAGGAAGTTGTAGCCGTATCCACTGCTCTTCAGGACTATGCGCCTCAGACAGATGTGGCAATTGAGCTTGGAGGGGAAGATGCAAAGATTATTTACTTTGAAGGCGGCAATATTGAGCAGAGAATGAATGGCGTCTGCGCCGGCGGAACCGGCTCTTTCATCGACCAGATGGCTTCTCTTCTGCAGACCGACGCCTCCGGATTGAATGAATACGCAAAAAATTATAAAGCTCTGTATTCTATCGCTGCCAGATGCGGCGTATTTGCGAAATCAGATATTCAGCCGCTGATCAATGAGGGGGCTTCCAAAGAAGATCTGGCCGCCTCTATTTTCCAGGCAGTTGTCAACCAGACCATCAGCGGACTTGCCTGCGGCAAACCGATTCGCGGACACGTAGCATTTCTGGGAGGACCTCTTCATTTCCTTTCAGAGCTTAGAGAAGCGTTTGTCCGCACACTGAAGTTGGATGAGGAGCACACTATTGCTCCAAATCATTCTCACCTTTTTGCAGCCATTGGTTCTGCCTTAAACTCTACCAAGGAACCCATCGTGCCTATCCGTGAGCTCCAGGAACGCCTGGCAAAACGGATACAGATGGAGTTTGAAGTAGAGAGAATGGAACCTCTTTTTGCAACTGAAGCAGAATATAAGGAATTTACAGAGCGCCACGCAAAACATCAGGTTCCGGTTAAGGATCTTGCCTCTTATAAAGGCAAAGCATTTCTTGGTATCGACGCCGGTTCCACTACAACTAAAGCGGCTCTTGTAGGAGAAGACGGAACCCTTCTGTATTCTTTTTACCATAATAATGAAGGAGATCCTCTCGGTACCACAATCTCAGCAATCAAAGACATTTATTCTCAGCTTCCCGAGGATGTGGAGATTGTTCATTCCTGCTCCACCGGATATGGCGAAGCACTGATCAAAGCTGCTCTTCTTCTTGATGAAGGAGAAGTAGAAACCGTTTCTCACTATTATGCCGCCTCTTTCTTTGAACCGGATGTAGACTGTATTCTGGACATCGGCGGACAGGATATGAAATGTATTAAGATCAAAAACCAGACTGTTGACAGTGTACAGCTGAACGAAGCCTGCTCTTCAGGCTGTGGTTCCTTTATCGAAACCTTTGCCAAATCGCTCAACTATTCTGTAGAAGATTTTGCGCACGAAGCTTTATTTGCCCATAATCCGATTGACCTTGGAACCCGCTGTACTGTATTTATGAACTCTAAGGTAAAACAGGCACAGAAAGAGGGAGCTGCCGTGTCCGACATTTCTGCCGGACTGGCCTACTCTGTCATTAAGAATGCTCTTTTCAAAGTAATTAAAGTATCTGATGCATCAGAACTGGGACAGCACATTGTTGTGCAGGGCGGTACTTTCTATAATAATGCTGTTCTTAGAAGTTTTGAGAAAATTGCAGGCTGCCACGCAATCCGCCCGGACATTGCCGGCATCATGGGAGCGTTCGGTGCTGCCCTGATCGCAAGGGAACGCTATGTGGAATGCGAAGGTACTACCATGCTCTCCATCGAAGATATCGAAGCGCTGGAATACCGGACAACGATGACAAAGTGCCGCGGATGTACCAATAACTGCCGTCTGACGATCAACCATTTCAGCGGCGGAAGAAAGTTTATCACCGGAAACCGCTGTGAAAAGGGACTTGGAAAAGAAAAATCGAAGAACAACCTTCCCAACCTTTTTGAGTATAAGAGTCAGCGGTATTTCGGCTATACGCCTCTTTCAGAGGAGGAAGCTTCCCGCGGCGTGATCGGTATACCCAGAGTTCTGAATATGTACGATAACTATCCGTTCTGGTTCACATTCTTCACGGATCTTGGATTTCGTGTAGTTCTCTCTCCCGCTTCCACAAGGAAGATTTATGAGCTGGGAATTGAGTCTATCCCAAGTGAATCTGAATGTTATCCCGCCAAACTTGCCCACGGGCATGTACAATGGCTGATCAATGAAGGCATCCGGCATATCTTTTACCCTTCTATTCCTTATGAGAGAAATGAATTTGCCGATGCCAACAACCACTATAACTGTCCGATTGTTACCTCCTATCCGGAGAACATCAAAAATAATATTGATGCCATCGTAAACGGCAACGTGGATTTCATCCATCCTTTCATGTCCTTTGCCAGCGAGGAAACCCTTTCTTCCCGCCTGATCGAAGAACTTGCTCCAAAGTTTGATCTCACAGCAGAAGAAATTAAAACGGCTGTTCATAAAGCCTGGGTTGAGCTTGAAGCGTGCCGGAACGATATGCGCAAAAAAGGTGAGGAAACTGTTGCTTTCCTCGACAAAACAGGAAACCGGGGAATTGTTCTTGCCGGACGTCCCTATCATATTGACCCCGAGGTAAACCATGGACTTCCGGAGCTGATCAATTCCTACAATATCGCCGTATTGACAGAAGATTCCGTATCACACCTTCACCCGGTAGAGCGGCCTTTAAATGTTATGGATCAGTGGATGTATCACTCCCGCCTCTATGCGGCAGCAAATTATGTAAAGACAAAAGATAATCTGGATCTGATCCAGCTCAATTCTTTCGGATGCGGACTGGATGCCGTCACCACAGATCAGGTTGCCGATATCCTGACTCGCTCCGATAAGATCTACACCTCTTTAAAAATCGATGAGGTCAATAACCTGGGAGCTGCAAGAATCCGTGTCCGCTCTCTGCTTGCTGCAATCCGCGTCAGAGAACAAAGGGAACAGAAACGGCATATTGAGCCATCTTCCATAAAAAAGGTACCTTTTACAAAGGAGATGCGCAAAGAGTACACCATCCTCTGCCCGCAGATGTCTCCAATGCATTTTGAACTTCTGGAACCTGCTTTCAACGCTTCGGGTTATAAAGTGGAAGTCCTTCCAAACGACAATAAGCAAGCCGTTGATGTGGGACTGAAATATGTTAACAACGATGCCTGCTACCCTTCTCTTATGGTTGTAGGACAGATTATGGAAGCTATTTTATCCGGAAAATACGATACAGATAAGATTGCTGTCATTATCAGTCAGACCGGAGGCGGATGCCGTGCTTCCAACTATATCGGATTCATCCGCCGCGCATTGAAGAAAGCCGGCTATGAACATATTCCGGTTATTTCTATCAACTTAAGCGGGCTGGAAGGAAATCCCGGCTTTAAGATTACACCGGCATTAGCGCTTCGCGGAATCTATGCTGCTGTTTTCGGAGACATTTTCATGAAATGTGTTTACCGCCTCCGTCCATACGAGGCAGTGCCCGGTTCGGTTGACGCTATGCATCGCAAATGGGTAAAAGTTTGTGCTGATTTTGTTTCCCAGGGCTACCCTTCCCGAAGAAAATTCAAAAAACTGTGCCGGAATATTATTGAAGACTTCGACAACAATATTGAACTTTTAGATATCAAGAAACCCCGCGTAGGTGTAGTTGGAGAAATTCTGGTAAAATTCCTCCCTGCCGCCAATAATCATCTGGTGGATCTTTTGGAGAGTGAAGGCGCCGAAGCTGTCGTTCCAGATCTTTTGGACTTCCTTCTGTACTGCTTCTACAATCAGAATTTCAAGGTATCCCATCTTGGTTTTGCCAAGTCAAAGGCTACTATTGCAAACCTTGGAATCAAAGCGCTGGAATGGTTCCGCTCTCCTGCCAGCAAGGCATTTAAAGAGAGCAAGCACTTCGATCCTCCGGCTGATATCCGGGATCTGGGCAAAATGGCATCTGAGATTGTTTCCCTCGGAAACCAGACTGGCGAAGGTTGGTTCCTCACCGGAGAGATGCTGGAGCTGATCCACAGCGGTGCCACAAACATCGTCTGCACACAGCCTTTTGCCTGCCTTCCGAACCATGTAGTGGGCAAGGGGGTTATCAAAGAGCTGCGACGCCGCCATCCATTGGCAAATATTGTTGCCATCGACTATGACCCGGGTGCAAGTGAGGTAAATCAGCTGAACCGTATTAAACTAATGCTGTCAACAGCGAATAAAAATCTGGCAAAAACGGAAGGATAGTAAAATTTGGGACGTAGTAACATTTAAATTCAATGTCATTAAGTTTAGAAATTAGGATTCAAAAAAGCATGGAACGAAAAATTCCATGCTTTTTTAGTAAAAACACTTGACAAATCATACAAATCTGCGACAAAGCTATATGAATATATAGTTTTTTGAAGGTCTTAAATCACGGATTATTCCCTTATTCTTCTCGATCCATACAATTTCCTTTTTTATCGATCCAATATCGGACAGTATGATGTTTAGACGCACCAGAACCACATTTAGGACATCGGGATATATCTCGCATCTGATTAATAGCATATGTGGACATGGAGAGTGCATTATGAACATTTTTTGCTCGATCCATGCTATTAGAATACCAGATAGCACCGCAAACGGTACACCGGTACTTTTCTTCTGTCTTTTCTTTGCATCCGGATCGCCTTCTTTGTTTCTCTAATCGAATGGCAGCCTGTTTCCCTCTTTCAAGCTTCAATTGTTTCTTTTCTTCTTCCTTTTGCTGTTTAAGGAGTGCTTTCTCTTCCTGTTTTTTCTGGATATCTGAAGAATGTTGCGCCATTCCTGCTTTCATAGCTCCCATAATTATTTCTTTAGCGCCATACTGCACCAAGTAATCATGCAGCCTTCTAATCTCTCCCTTATCTTTCCGATTAGTACAAAGGTATGCCGAATTCATGCCAGGAGCAACAAAATATACACCAGGCACTCTGGAAAAAGTTGCTTCAGGTTGATAGAAAGTAATTTCTATTTCTCTGATATTCATCCTATAAACTTCCTTATCTTTCTTCATGATAGTCAACACTTCATCATCTATGCTTTGATACATAAATTTCCCAATTGTTATCTCCACTAAATGTCCCCCTCTCGAAATAGGAATAGAGACATTATACTGGATTTAAACACCAAAAAACAGGAAATAGAAAAAATACCTTGGTTTAATGCAAAAAAGACCGAAGATTAGGGGGAATCCCCTCAATCCAAGGTCCTTTTTGGTTATTTTTATTTGCCTTTTTTAAGAATAATTGTTGTTGCCCTTACTCACCATATATTTCTCATTATTTTACAAGCAATGATCTTCCTGTCATCTCTTTTGGCTGTTTCATTCCCATCAGTTCAATCAATGTAGGAGCGATATCCGCCAAACATCCACCTTCTCTTAATTTGTAAGCCGGATCAGCATTTACAAGAATAAACGGTACCGGATTCGTTGTGTGGGCAGTGAACGGCTCTCCTGTCTCTTCATCGATGAGCTGCTCTGCATTTCCGTGGTCTGCACAGATAAACATCTGACCTCCCACTTCTTTGATAGCCTCTACTGTCTTTCCAACACACTCATCCACTGCCTCGATCGCCTTAATGGCTGCCGCCTCTACTCCGGTATGCCCTACCATATCCGGATTCGCAAAGTTAATGATAATAACGTCATACTTTCCAGAACGAATAGCTTCCGTCAGTTTATCGCAAACTTCGTAAGCGCTCATCTCCGGTTTCAGGTCGTAAGTAGCAACCTTTGGAGATTTTACAAGAATACGGTCTTCTCCTTCATTTGGTTCTTCTACACCGCCGTTAAAGAAGAATGTCACATGCGCGTATTTTTCTGTCTCTGCGATACGTGCCTGCTTCATACCGTTAGCAGCAAGAAATTCTCCGAATGTATTTGTAATTTCCTCTTTCACAAACGCAACCAGTTTATTTTCAATCGTCACATCATATTCTGTAAAGCATACAAAGACCGTCTTGATCCGCTCTCCTCTTTCAAATCCGGCAAAGTCATCATCGCAAAATGTTCTTGTGATCTCTCTTGCACGGTCCGGACGGAAGTTAAAGAAAATAATGGAATCCTGATCTTTGATTGTCGCCACAGGAGCGCCGTCTTTCTCTACAATTGTAGGAAGTACAAATTCGTCTGTTGTATCCTTATCATAGGAAACCTGGATTCCTTCCGGGCCTGACGCTGCCTTTTCGCCCTCTCCAAATACCATTGCACGGTATGCTTTCTCCACACGATCCCAGCGATTGTCCCGATCCATTGCATAGTAACGTCCCATTACAGTAGCAACCTGACCTACGCCGATTTCTTTCATCTTGGCTTCCAACTCTTCTACATATTCTTTTCCAGATGCCGGAGGAGTGTCTCGTCCATCCAGGAAGCAGTGTACATATACCTTTTCAATTCCCTGTCTCTTTGCAAGCTCCAAAAGTCCGTAAATGTGAGTATTATGGCTGTGCACGCCGCCGTCAGATACCAGTCCCATAAGATGGAGCGCTGAATCATGTTTCTTCACATTTTCACATGCTGCAAGAAGAGCTTTGTTTTCAAAGAAATCACCATCCTGAATTGCTTTTGTAATCTTAGTCAGATCCTGATACACAATGCGGCCGGCACCCATGTTCAGATGTCCTACTTCAGAGTTACCCATCTGACCATCCGGAAGTCCTACCGCCATTCCGCTTGCATTTCCCTTTACAAAGGGATACTCTGCCATCAGCTTATCCATAACAGGAGTTTTCCCTTCTGCTACCGCATTGCCTTCTTTCTTTTCATTTAATCCATAACCATCCAAAATCATCAGTACTGTTGGTTTTTTACTCATTTTCTATTCTCCTTCTATTGGTCTTTGCAGATGTTTTCCATCCACTTGTATGCCAGATCCATCCAGCATTGACATTCCTCCTGAACGCCGCTTCCATCAGCACGCCTGGATTCTTCTCCTGCGCTCCCCAGTCCATGAGAGCCTTTCTGAAACAAATGAAGCTCTGTCCTGATCCCTTTCTCGTGCAGCGCTTCTGCCATTCTGACAGAATTTTGAACCGGAACGGTTCTGTCTTCAAAGGTATGCCATATAAAGCAGGGAACTGTATATTCTGTCACCTGTCTTTCTAAGGACAGCATCTCTTTCTTTTCTTCATATTCATCCTGAAGAAGATTTAGGAAACTTCCCTTATGGGAAATATTTTCATCAGAACTTATCACCGGATAACTGAGCAGCAGTCCCGCCGGTCTTAATTTCTCTGATGGGATTCCAAGCTTTTTGGAAAGAAATGTACTGTTCCAGAAAACTCCAAGACACCCTGCCAGATGTCCTCCCGCTGATGAACCCTGAACAAAAATCTGCCTTTCGTCCACCTTCCATTCTTCAGAATGTCCTTTAACAATTCCCATTGCCATTCCAAGTTCCAGAAGCGCTGTGGGATATTTTGCCGGGGCAGTGGAATATCGCAGAATCCCTACATGATACCCTTTTTGCAGAAAGTACATTGCAATAGGCTCTCCTTCCCGAAAACTGGTTCTCTCATATCCGCCTCCCGGACATAAAATAACCATGGGACGCTTTTTTATATGCAGATCTCCCGGCGTATCTAATACATAAGCGATAAAATGAGCATCCGGAAGGGAACCTTCCGTCTGCAGTTTCATTCTTTCAATAATCACACTCTTCACTCCCGAAACTCAAAAGCCCGCAGGAACTGTCTTGCAAGCCCCTGCGGTTCAATCTGGTTCTTACTTATAATTTACAATCTTTCCGAAGTCTGCCTTCAAAGAAGCTCCTCCGACAAGTCCTCCGTCAATGTCAGCCTGTGCAAATAACTCTGCAGCATTTCCTGCATTAACAGAACCGCCGTACTGAATACGGATAGCTTCCGCTGTTGCTTCGTCATAAATCTCTGCAATACATGCACGGATTCCGGCACACACTTCTTCTGCCTGTTCTGTTGTTGCTGTTTTTCCTGTTCCAATCGCCCAGATCGGTTCATATGCGATCACAGCTGTCTTTGCCTGATCTGCTGTAATTCCCTGGAATCCAACCTTAACCTGCTGACGAATGAAATCCATGGTAACGCCCTGTTCTCTCTGCTCCAGAGATTCTCCACAGCACATGATAGGCGTAATGCCATGTTCAAATGCCTTGTGCATTTTCTTGTTGACATCCTCGCTTGTCTCGCCAAAGTAATCTCTTCTCTCTGAATGTCCCAGAACTACATATTTTACACCCGCATCTGTAAGCATTGCCGGAGAAATTTCTCCTGTGTATGCTCCGCTTTCCTCGTAATACATGTTTTCTGCTCCAACCTGGATGTTTGTCCCCTTGCACGCTTCCACTACCGGAATAATATCAATTGCCGGAACACAGAATACAACGTCTGCATCCTCTGTTGCAACTAAAGGCTTTAATTCTTCTACCAGCGCAACTGCCTCGCTGGGAGTTTTATTCATCTTCCAGTTTCCTGCTATAATCTTTCTTCTTGCCATTGTTTTCACTCTTTCCTTTATATATTCTTTAAAATCTGCATTCGTTACTAAGTCCCCTGCTTAAGCCCGTCAGGAAGGGGGGGGATGTTCACCTTACTAAACTCACCTGTGCCCTAACGGGCTTGGTTCGCTAAGTGCGGTGAACTAAGTGCGCACTAGAATTCGTCCGGCGTCCTTCGGACTTGGACTCATTAAGTGCTTACTTATCGTTAGCTGCTGCTACGCCCGGAAGTTCTTTTCCTTCCAAAAATTCCAAAGATGCGCCGCCACCTGTAGAGATATGTGTCATCTTGTCACCGTATCCCAACTGATTTACAGCTGCTGCAGAATCTCCTCCTCCGATGATCGTCACAGCATCTGTTTCCGCAAGCGCTTTCGCAACTGCCTCTGTTCCGTGAGCAAAATTCGGCATTTCAAAACATCCCATAGGACCATTCCATACAACTGTCTTTGCATCTTTCACTGCATCTGTAAAAATCTTCTCTGTTTCCGGTCCGATATCCATTCCTTCCCAGCCATCCGGGATTTCTCCTGTCGGTACAATCTGGATATTTGCATCGTTAGAAAATTCATCTCCGATACGATTATCAACCGGAAGAAGCAGTCTTACACCTTTTTCCTCTGCTTTCTTTACCATGTTCTCTGCATATTCCAGATAATCGTCCTCACAAAGAGATGTTCCGATCTTTCCTCCCTTGGATTTTGCGAAAGTATATGCCATTCCTCCGCCGATGATCAAAACGTCCACTTTATCAATCAGGTTTTCAATAACAGAAATCTTGCTGGAAACTTTTGCGCCGCCCAGAATTGCCACAAATGGTCTCTCCGGATTGTTGACTGCATTTCCGAGGAAATCAATTTCTTTTTGCATAAGATAACCAACCACTGCAGTATCTACATATTTTGTCACTCCAACATTTGAGCAGTGTGCTCTATGAGCAGTACCAAAAGCGTCATTTACAAATACGTCGCACAGGGAAGCAAGCTCTTTTGAAAATGTATCTTCATTTTTCGTTTCTTCCGCTCTGTAACGTGTATTCTCCAAAAGAACAACTTCTCCATCTTTCATGGCTTCAACAGCAGCTTTTGCATTTGGTCCTACAACCTCCGGATCAGCCGCAAATTTCACTTCCTGTCCCAACAGCTCTGACAAACGCTTTGCAACCGGTGCAAGAGACAGTTCCGGCACTGCCTGTCCCTTCGGTTTACCCAAATGAGAACAAAGAATCACCTTTCCGCCGTCTCCGATCAACTTCTTAATTGTCGGAAGGGCTGCAACAAGACGATTCTCATCCGTAATCTTTCCATCGATAAGCGGTACATTGAAATCACATCTTACAAGGACCTTTTTCCCTTTTACATTGATATCATCTACAGATTTTTTATTAAGCATTTAAGTGCCTCCTTTCATTTTCCGATACTTTTGAAAAAAGTCGAAATTCTCTCATAATGCCAAAAACGGATCCGGTCCCAACAAGACCGGACCCGTTTTGAGTCTTAATTATGCTAATTCAGAGAAGTATTTGATTGTTCTTACCATCTGGCTTGTGTATGAATTTTCATTGTCATACCAGGAAACAACCTGTACTTCTGTTGTTCCATTCTCTAATGGAAGTACCATTGTCTGTGTTGCATCAAACAGAGAACCATATCTCATTCCTACGATATCGCTGGATACGATTTCATCTGTGTTGTATCCGAAGGATTCTGTAGCAGCAGCTTTCATTGCAGCGTTGATCTGATCAACTGTTACATTTCCTTCTACAACTGCTGTCAGGATTGTTGTGGATCCTGTCGGGGTTGGAACTCTCTGTGCAGCTCCGATCAGTTTTCCGTTCAGTTCCGGAATAACAAGACCGATTGCCTTAGCAGCTCCTGTGCTGTTTGGAACGATATTGCATGCAGCAGCACGTGATCTTCTTAAGTCACCTTTTCTCTGTGGTCCGTCCAGTGTCATCTGATCGCCTGTGTAAGCGTGGATTGTACACATAATACCGGATTTGATCGGTGCAAGATCATTCAGAGCCTTAGCCATTGGTGCAAGACAGTTTGTTGTACAGGAAGCTGCAGAAATAACTGTATCTTCCGGTTTCAGTGTTTCATGGTTTACATTATATACGATAGTCGGCAGATCGTTTCCTGCTGGTGCAGAAATAACAACCTTTCTAGCTCCTGCTTTAATATGAGCAGATGCTTTATCTTTAGATGTATAGAATCCTGTACATTCCAGAACAACGTCTACTCCGATCTCTCCCCATGGAAGCTCTTCTGCATTTGCTTTTGCGTAGATCTTGATCTCTTTTCCATCAACAATGATAGAATCATCTGTAGCTTCTACTTTATCAGCCAGAGCATATTTTCCCTGTGAAGAGTCATATTTCAACAGGTGAGCTAACATTTTTGGGCTTGTCAGGTCATTGATCGCAACTACTTCATACCCTTCAGCTCCAAACATCTGTCTGAAAGCAAGACGTCCGATACGTCCAAAACCATTGATTGCTACTTTTACTGCCATGATTAATTCCTCCTAAAGTCTTTTCACTGTTTCACAGCTTTTATTTTTGCTCCTTAACTTCGTTAAAGAACCATCAACCATTAACAATTGTACTAAATCTCATACAAAAATTCAAGAGCCTTTTCCAATTTTATGTAAGTACTTTGAAAACAGGCTTTCTTTCCTTAAATTCCGTGTAATACCGGAATCCACAGGATTTCAGGATATCGTCTGCCTTATGGAAATCATAGGCTATATGTTCCGGACAGTGTCCGTCTGCCCCTACTGTGATGATTTCTCCGCCAAGTTCCCGGTAACGCTTCAGAATATCCGGGTGGGGATGGGCAAAAGGCAGCCCGTATTTCAGTCCCGCCATGTTCAATTCTATTCCTTTCCCCCGCTCTATAACCGCTTTCAGGATTTCATCGATCTCATCAGCGTATTTTTGATAAGAATATCCTTCTGCTTTGCCGTTTCCGTATCTCACCACATAATCAATATGTCCAAGCACATCGAAATCCGGGGTGCTGCGTATATCTTCCAGCATCTCCACAAAAGCTCTCCGGTATACTTCTTCATCACTTTTTCCGTTAAAAAGCGTCCCAAGCGCCGGATCTTGCCCATCAATCACATGCAGGGAGCCTATCACAAAGTCAAACGGGTACTGCTTTGTCAACTCTGTAAAAAATCCGCCCAGATGGGGCTGCATTCCAAGTTCTACCCCAATCCGTATATCCAGCCTGTCTCTGTATTTTTCCCTAAGAGGTTCCAGTACTTTAAAATATTTTTCTACATCGAAAACGCTTTCCTCTCCCCATCCGAGATAGTCCTTGTCATAGTGATCTGTAAAGCAGATCACCTCCAGCCCCTTTTCGATGGATTTTTGTATCATCTCTTCCGGAGCGCTCTTAGAATCATGGGAAAAGGAAGTATGCATGTGTACATCCGCCCTCATTTTCTTTCACATCCTTACTGATTTATTGATTGTTTATGATCGTCCCGCCTCCCAGGACATATTCTCCGTCATAGAGCACTACCGCCTGTCCGGGCGCCGCGGCGCGAAGAGGCTCGTCAAAAGTACAAAGGATCTCATCTTCCCCTGTCCTTTCTACAGTACACCAGGCCCCTTTATGATTGTAGCGTATTTTTGCCCAGACTTTTTTTGGCTCCTTTAAATCTTCCACTGACATAAAATTGATCCGGTCAGCCCTTACGTATCTGGAAAGCGACTCTTCTGCCTTTCCCAGCACCACTTCATTGGTTTCCGGGCGGATAGCCAACACAAAGACCGGATAGCCCATAGCTACTCCCAGTCCTTTCCTTTGCCCTACTGTATAATGAATGATCCCGTTATGACGCCCTACAATTGTTCCGTCTGCCAAAACAAAATTTCCCTGCGGGAATGTCTGGTCTGCCGTTTTCTCAATAAAGGAAGCATAATCTCCATCCGGCACAAAACAAATGTCCTGGCTGTCCGGCTTATGCGCCACGGGCAGGTTCATTTTTGCGGCCATTTCCCGAATTTCTTCCTTTGTATATCCGCCCACCGGCATCAGCGTCCTCTTAAGCTGCTCCTGCGTCAGATTATAGAGCGCGTATGTCTGATCCTTCCTTCCGGTAGCGGAAGTACGCACTGCATAGCGTCCGTTGGGAAGCTGCTCGACTCTGGCATAATGCCCTGTGGCAATATAGTCTGCTCCAATATCCATGCTTCTTTTCAGAAGAGACTCCCATTTCACAAAACGATTGCAGGCGATACAGGGATTCGGAGTCCTGCCGCCAATATATTCATCTACAAAATAGTCGATCACATTCTCTTTAAATTCTCTTTTAAAATTCATGACATAATAAGGAATGTCAAGGCTGGCCGCTACCCTCCTTGCATCATCCACCGCCGTAAGACCGCAGCAGCCGCCGTTCTCCTCCTGAAGTTTCTCCTCTTCATCCTGCCAGATCTGCATGGTGACTCCGATCACATCATATCCCTGTTCTTTTAAAAGCCAGGCAGCCACGGAGGAATCCACTCCTCCCGACATGCCTACTACAACCCTCTTCTTCTCCATTTTCGCTCTTTCCCCGGCCTAGTATTCCTCTTCTTCCTCTTCCTCTCCTTCGTGGATATCGGATTTCGGCTTTTCCAGTCCTTCTATTTTAATACCGTTCTTTTCCGCGTAATCCCAAAGCGCTGCATGAATGGCTTCCTCTGCCAGAAGAGAACAGTGTACCTTCACCGGCGGAAGCCCGTCCAGAGCTTCCATCACCGCTTTATTCGTTACTTCCATGGCCTCCTGGATGTTCTTTCCTTTCACCAGCTCTGTAGCCATACTGCTTGTGGCAACTGCCGCTCCGCAGCCGAATGTCTTAAATTTGACATCCCGGATGATCTGGTTCTCATCAATATCCAGGTAGATTCTCATGATATCTCCGCACTTTGCGTTTCCTACTGTTCCAACGCCGCTGGCGTTCTCAATTTCTCCCATATTTCTTGGATGCTGAAAATGATCCATTACCTTTTCTGTATACATAGTCCATTCCTCCTGCTCTTATTTGTTTTTCTTTACAAAATCTTCGTACAGAGGAGACATATCTCTCAATTTAGATACGATCTCCTTTAAAGTATCTACTACATAGTCAATATCTTCCTTTGTCGTTTCATCACTTAAGGTCAGTCGAAGTGATCCGTGAGCGATCTCATGCGGCAGTCCGATCGCCAGAAGCACATGAGACGGATCCAGTGAGCCGGATGTGCAGGCAGAACCGCTGGAAGCGCAGATTCCCTTCATATCCAGCATGATCAAAAGGGATTCCCCTTCAATAAACCGGAAGCTGAAGTTGGCATTGTTAGGCAGACGCTTTGTCCTCTCCCCGTTCAGCTTTGTATA